>DATKAG010000294.1:0-9885 GCA_035498355.1 Myxococcales bacterium
GGGGAAGTTCTTCGCGTCCTCCTCGGTGATCTTGCCCATGCGCAGGTACTCCTCGACCAGCGAGTGGTCGATGGTGATGCGCTTGAGCTTGCCCTCCCGGAAGAGGTAGACGCGGCTGTCGCCGGCGTGCGCCACCAGCGCCTTCAGCCCGTCGTCCCGCTCGACGAAGTGGAGGGAGACGCAGGTGGTCCCCATGTTCTTCTTCGAGGTGTCCTGCTCGCTCACTTCCATGATGCGCGCGTTGCACAGCTTGATGGAGGTCACCAGCCGGTTCTCGTCATAGCTGCGGGCCCGGTCGTCCTTGAAGGGCCAGGTGGCCTCCGGGTCCTTGCCGGTGAGCTCGAAGAACTCCTTCATCTCCCGCACGGCGATGCCGCTGGCCACCTCGCCGGCGGCGTGCCCGCCCATCCCGTCGAAGACGGCGAAGAGGTTCTGCTCGGGGTAGACGAGGAAGTTGTCCTCGTTGTTGTCCCGCTTCATCCCGACATCGGTCCGGGCGGCGTGGCTGAGGCGCACGATGCGTGCGAATACAGTAGGACTCCGGTGGCCGTCAATCAGAGGGGAGGAGCGCTTCCGCCTCCCCTCCGATCGGCCGTCAGAACCTGCCGGACGCCAGGTGGTACGCGTTGCCGAACCCGACGGGAGCCCGGTCGGCGTAGGTGGCCGCGTCCACCGCCCCGTAGATGCCGCCGACCAGCAGGCCCACCCCGGCGCCGATGGCCAGGTCGCGTCCCCAGTTCCCGTCACTGCTGATCAGCGCCACGCCCGCGCCCACCGCCAGGCCGGCCAGGCCGCCGTAGAGCGCGTCCTGGGCGATGATCGCCCCGGGGCTCCGGTGCGCCTGCACCTCCACCACTTCCGCCGCCAGCTGCTCGGGCGTCTGCGCGTGCTCCCGCAGGCGGAGCGTCTGCAGCGTGCCCGCGTTCGCCGTCCCCGCCAGCAGCAGGACCGCAAGCGGTGCCGCGAAGATCGTCTTCGACATTGGATACCCCCGATGGAATCTCGTTCGCCTTCCACCAAGGTGGGTATCCGTCCCTCCGCCGGTCAACCGGGCGGATCGCCCGCCCGGCCCCCGGGCCCGCGCCCGGGAGGCAGGCAGGCGCTACCTCTTCTTCACCACCAGGCTGCCGGAGAACGCGTCCGCCTCGATCACGCCCTCTCCCTTGCCGTAGCTGGCCTCCAGCCACCCGCTCGCCATCCCGTGCTTGCGCCCCGGGGCCCTCTTCACCGAGAGGTCCATCTCGTCCCGCAGCTCCCCGCTGTGCGAGGTGTAGCTGAGCTCGAAGGAGCTCTTCGGGTCCAGGCTGAGCCGCAGGTCGCCGGAGACCGTCTCCGCGCTCAGGTGGCAGTCCTTGCCGCACACCCCGCTCCAGTCCAGGCTCCCCGAGGCCGACTGGAATTCCACCTGCGGCGCCGCCCCCGAGGTGGCCACCGTCACGCTCCCGGAGACGGTGTGCAGGCGCACCGGGCCGGCGGCCTCCTCGATGCGGGCGTCGCCGGAAATGGTCTGCACGTCCACCCGGGAGACGCCGGAGAGCCTGACGTCGCCGGACATGGTGCGCACGCGCACATCGCCGATCTTCTGCGCGCTCACGTCGCCGGACATGGAGGAGAGATCCAGCCGGCTTCCCTTGGGCAGCTCCACCCGCAGCTTGCCCCGGCGCAGCGTCCGCCGGCCGCGGAAGGACGGCTCCACCCGGTCGCCGAAGGCGGAGAGGGTGATCTCGTCCGGCGGCGCGTCGCTCAGGGTGACCGAGACCTGGCGCTTGTCGCTCGCCACCACCTCCACCTCGCCGGCCTGGGCGCGGACCTGGAAGGTGACCGGCCCCTTCACCTCCAGCGTGGCGGCGCCCCGTCCCTTGGCCTGGGCGCTGGCCGTGCGGTTCTCGAAGTCGTCGCTGTCGTAGCCGCCGATGTGCAGCCGGGGGATGCGGATGGTGGGCTGGGGGTTGATCTTGTAGATCTTCGCCTTGCTGTCGCGGTCCATCTCCACCCCGCCCGCCGCCCCGTCCTCCAGCGCGTCGTCCATCTCGTCGTCGTCGTCGTCCTCGTCGCCGCCGTGCCGGGAGGCCCGCGCCAGCATGCGCGGCAGGTCGATCTCGATCCCCGGGAAATCCAGCTCCGGCAACGCCGGGAGCCTGGGAATCTCCGGCAGCTCGATGTCGAACTCCTCCACCCTGGGCTCGGGCTTCGCGCGCTCCCCGGAGGGAGTGCGCTTGGCCAGCGCCGCTCCGGGCGCGAAGAAGAGGGCTGCCACCAACACGGCTCGGATCACGGATTTGCCTCCTCGGATTGCTGCACCACCACCCGCAACGCCCGCAGGTACCCGGCGTAGCCGTCGAGCACCCGCATCCGCGCGTTCACGTCGTCCGCCGCCACCGCCCTGCTCTCGCCCAGCTGGGTGCGGGCCCGGGTGAGCGTCTCGTCCCAGCGCCGGGCCAGCTCGGGATCGATCCGGGGCCGCAACCGGCCGTATTCGTCCTCCAGCACCTTGGCGGCGTCGCGATAGTCGTGCTCGGCGCGGTCGAGCGCCGCCAGCGTCTTGGGATCGATCGCCGGCCGGGGCGCCTTGCGGGCCACCTGCGGCGGCTGCGCCGGGAGCGCGGGAGGCGCCGGGTGGTGGACCACCAGCAGCACGGCCGCGGCCGCGGCCACTCCGGCGGCGGCTACCGCCGCGCGCCAGGCCCAGTGGGGCCGGCGCCGCGGATGCTTCAGCCGTGCCTCCACCCCCGCCCAGAGGTGCACGGTGGGGAGAGCCGGCCGCCGGGCGAGCAGCGTCCGCTCCGCCCGCAGCCAGGCCAGCTCGCGGGAGCACTCCTCGCAGCCGGCGAGGTGCGCCTCCAGGGCCCGCGCCCGCTCCGCGTCCAGCTCCCCGAAGGCCAGCCCCTCGAGATCCTCCAGCGGCAGGTGGGTCATCGCGCCCCCTCCTCCAGGTAGCCGGCCAGGCTGCTGCGCAGCTGCAACCGGGCCCGGTGGATCTCGTTCTTCACCTTCTGCAGCGTCCAGCCCATGGCGCTGGCGATCTCGCCGTAGCCCAGGCCATGGTCGATGCGCATCAAGAGCGCCGAGCGGCGCTCCTCGCTCAGCCCTCGCAGCGCGTCGTCCAGCAGGCGATTGGATTCGGCGGAAAGGAGCACCGCCTCCGGGCTGGCGGCCCGGTCCACCTGCGCCGGCTCGTCCGCCGGGTCGGCGAGCGGCCCGTCGCGGCGCTTGCGCCGCACCTGCTCGAAGAAGACCATGCGGGCGATTCCGAACAGCCAGCCCTGGAGCTTGCCCGCCTGCTCCAGGGTGGAGAGGCGCTGGTGGGCGCGCACGAAGGTCTCCTGCGTCGCCTCGTCGGCGGCCGCGTCGTCGCGCAAGAGATCGCCCAGGAATCGCCGCACCCCTGGAGCTTCCCGATCGAAGATCACGCGAAACGCCTCCGGATCGCCCGTGCGCGCCCGCAACAACAGCTCCTCGTCGGAATCCCTGTTGCGGGCGCCGAGCACCTCGGCCGGTAGTGACGCAGCGCGCACTCCGGTTTCAACGACCGGAAACCCCCCGCTATGTCAAGGGTGAAGCCGCTCCGCCAGGCGGCGCAGGCCCACCTCCGTCTTCAGGTCGCGGATCTCCCCCCGCCCGCAGCGCGCCAGCGCCTCGGGGAGCGGCACCCACTCCAGCCGCGCGCCCTCCTCGAACGGGGAACCGTCGCCCTCGACGGGGTGGGGGACGGCGTCCGCGGCCACCTCGCAGCAGACGAAGTGGAAGAGCTCGGCGCACATCCCGGGCGTGGGGAAGGCGCCAGGGCCGAGGAGCTGGATGGAGGCGCGGGGGACGGAGAGGCCGGCCTCCTCCATCGTTTCCGCCACCGCGCGCTCGAACAGGTCGTCGCCGGTCTCCAGGATGCCGGCCACCAGCTCCGGGAAGAAAAGGGCCTCCGGGACCTCGGGCCGCCCGAAGTGCAGCGGCACCCGGACCCCGTGCCGCAAGAGCACCTCCACCGCCTCGTCGCGCCGGCGGAAGATGGCCACCACCACCGCGTCCAGGCCCACGGGCCGCTCGACGTAGTCCCAGGTCCCCTCGCCGGTTCGCGAGCCGTCCGAGAGCTGGAGCCGCATGCGCATCCGGCGCAAGCGCAGGTAGCCGCCTTCGCCCACCCGCTGGTCGAAGGTCACCTCGATTCCCTTCACCTCCACCTTGCCTCCGTTGACGAAAAATGACGTCCTTACGAGCGGATAGCTCGCACGCGCGAAGGGTGGGGGCACCGCCCCGTGCCAGCCCCGCACCGCTCCCGGCGTGCCGCATGCGAGCGCGCCTTGGCGCGGGCGTCAAGCCGGAAAAGTGGAAAAGGGCGATCGCACTCGTAAACTGCAACATGGGGGTAGGAAAATGCCCGACTTCTTCCAGCTCGAGATGGTCGTCGCGGCGGAGCCGCAACGGGTCTTCTCGACCTGGATGGACAGCCGCGAGCACGCCGCTTTCACCGGCGGCGGAGAGGCGCTGGTGGAGGCCTGGGCGGGCGGAAGGTTCATCGCCTGGGACGGGTACATCCACGGCATCCTCCTCGGCGTCGACGAGGGCCGGCGCATCGTCCAGACCTGGCGCACGGCGGAGTTCTCGCCCGAGTCGCGCGACTCGCGCCTGGTGGTGGAGTTCGAGCCGGCCCGCGGCGGCACGCGGGTGGTGCTGAAGCACAGCGACCTGCCGGCCAGCCATCTCAAGCGATACGAGAAGGGGTGGCTGGAGCACTACCTGAAGCCTCTCGCCCGGTACTTCGCCAAGGGCCCCAAGCAGAAGACGCCGGCGCCGCGCGCACCCGACACCGCCTGGGGGCGCACCCCGGAGCGGCCCGCGCGCAAGCCAGCGGGGCGCAAGCCGGCGGGCAAGGCGGCCTCGCGCAAGGCGCCCGCGCGCAAGTCGGCCGCGCGCAAGGCCTTGGCCCGCAAGCCGGCGCGCCACAAGGCCAAGGGCCGCTCTAGAAGGTGAGCACCACCCGGGCGGGGATGCGAAGGCTCTCCACCTGCGCGAAGGCCTCGTTCACCTCTTCCAGCTTGCGGGTCTGGTAGATCACGCGGGTCCGCCCCCGCCGGTGCAGCTCGTAGACCTCGGCCAGCTCGGCCCGGTTGCCCACCAGCGAGCCGATGATGGTGATCCCGCTCATCACCGTCTCGTAAATGGGGAGCTTGACGCTGTTCTCCGGGGGCAGGGCAACGAAGACCAGCCGGCCCGAGCGGCGCAGGGAGCGGAAGGCCTGCTCGAAGGCCCGCTGCGCCACCGCCACCGCGATGGCCTGGTCGGCACCGCCCAGGCGCTGGATGTACTCCACCGGATCCTGCTGGCGCGGGTTCACCACGTATTCCGCGCCCAGGTCCTTGGCCAGCTCCAGCTTCTCGGCCGTGAGGTCCACCGCCACCACGGTGGCGCCGGCGATGCGCGCGTACTGGATGGCGAGGTGGCCCAGGCCGCCCACCCCGAACACCGCCACCAGGTCGGAAGGGCGGGTGCCGGCCACCTTGATCGCCTTGTAGCTGGTGAGCCCGGCGCAGGTGAGCGGCGCGGCCTCGCGGGGATCGATCCCGTAGGGGACCCGGCCCACGTAGCGCGCGTCCGCCTTGACGTACTCGGCGTAGCCGCCGTCGACGGTGAGGCCGGTGTTCTTCCGCGCCTCGCAGAGCGTCTCCCAGCCGCTGGCGCAGTAGCGGCAGCAGCCGCAGGCCTGGTGCAGCCAGGGCACCGCCACGCGGTCGCCTTCCTTCACCGTCTCGACGCTCGCTCCCCGGCCCACCACCATCCCCACCGCCTCGTGCCCGAGGATGCGCGGGAGCGAAGGCTTCTCCGCGGCCCACTCGCCGCGCGCGGTGTGGATGTCGGTGTGGCAGATCCCGCTCGCCTCGACCTTCACCAGGATCTCGCCGGGGCCCGGCTCGGGGCGGGGGAGGTCGACCAGGCGCAGCGGCTTGTTGAACTCGCAGAGGAGGGCGGCCTTCATCTCGCGGGAGTGCAGCAAGGGGCGTGCCCCGCGCCGGACGTCCGCAAGCGGCCCGGAGCCGAATCGGTTGCGCGCCGGCGCGCACGGAGCCGAAGGACGTGCGCAGCCTTCCATCCGACGATCGGGCGGTACGGGATGTTCCTTCCTCGCCGCCGCTCGCCCTGGAAGCGCGGTGGACGCGATCGTGATCGGGGCGGGCGTGGCGGGACTGGCGGCGGCGCGCGAGCTTGGCCGACGCGGGCGCGAGGTGGTGGTGCTGGAGGCGCGGGACCGGATCGGCGGCCGGATCCACACGGTGCGCGAGCGCGGCTGGCCCGTGCCGCTCGAGGCCGGCGCGGAGGTCATCCATGGCACTTGTTGCAGGCGGGAGCGGTGCGCTTTCGTCCTCCGCTGCCCCGCTGGAAGAGGGAGGCGATCGAGGCGCTGGCCATGGGCCCGGTGGTGAAGATCGCCCTGCTCTTCGCCCGGCCGCGCTGGCCGGCGGACCTGGCCCTCCTCCACGCGCGGGGCGAGCAGGTCCCCACCTTCTGGCGGCCCTTGCCCTCGCGGGCGCCGGCCTTGATCGGCTGGGTCGCGAGCCGGCAGGCGGAAGCGCTGCGCCGGAAGGACGCGGTGGAGGCGGCCGTGCAGTCGCTCTCCCGGGCGCTGGGAGAGCGGGTCCGGCCGCACCGCGCGCTGGTGTTCGACTGGCAAGCGGACGAGCTGGCGCGCGGCGCCTACAGCTGGGCGCGGCCGGGGCGATGCGCGCGCAGCGCGATCTGGCGAGGCCGGTGGGCCCGCTGCACTTCGCGGGCGAGGCCTCGCACTTCCTGGGGGCTTGCGGGACCGTGCACGGGGCGCTGGAGACCGGAGTGCGCGCGGCTCGCGAGATCCTTGCCGGGTGACCGGGCCCGGCGATAATCGCGGAGATGGAAGTCCTCGAGCGCATCCAGGCCTGGCACAAGGCGCAGCTCGAGCGGGGGCGCGATCCCGCCCTGGGCCTGCGCATCGAGACCTTGCGCGAGCGGCCGGGCTGGAGCGTGCAGATCGACCTTTCGGGCACGCCGCTCTCGGGTCTCAAGCTCCCTCCCTACCGGGAAGGAGCCACCGAGCGCGACTGGCTGGCCTACCGGATCAAGGAGGACCGCTTCGAGGGGATCGGCGATCCCACCAAGCTCCAGGCCCTCCTCTTCGCCTTCCTCGACCTGGCCGACCGCACCGCGGCCGCCATGGCCAGGTCCCGCACCCGCGACAAGAAATGACGACGTCGACGTTGACGTGATCGTGGACGGCGACGGCGACGTGGCCGCTGACGTCTTGTCTCAGGGATGCGTGGCGGCGGCGGTGGCCTTGCGGGCCTCGCCTTCGGCGTCGCGCAGGTCCAGGCGGCCCAGGTTGAGCTGCGTCAGGCTGGGGGCGATGAGCTGGGAGGGGCCCACCACCACGATGGCCATGTCGTCGGGGTGGAGGCGGTCCTGGGCGGCCTTTGCCACTTCCTCCTTGCTCACCGACTGCACGCGCTGCTGGTAGGTGGCGTAGTAGTCGGTGGGCAGCCCGTGGGCCCAGGCCCGGGCGTAGGCCCCGGCGGTCTGCTCGTCGCTGGCGAAGAGCGCGGGGATGGCGCGGATCAACGACTCCTTCGCGTCCGCCAGCTCGGCGTCGCTCACCTCGCCCGACTTCATCCGCCGCAGCTCCTTCATGAACTCGCCCAGGGCGGCCGCCGTCTTCTCGCTCACCACTCCGCCGGCGGCCACGAAGGGGCCGGCCTCGCGGTGGGTGTCGTAGAAGCTGAAGACGCCGTAGGACCAGGCGTGCTCGGTACGCAGGTTGCCGTTGAGGCGGGAGTTGAAGCTGCCGCCGAGGATGTTGTTCATCACCCGCACGGGGAAGATGTCGGGCGCACCCGAGGCCACGCCGACCTCGCCGATCCAGATCTGCGACTGCGGCGCGCCGGGCTTGTCCACCAGGGTCACCACCCGCGTCCCGCTCTTCGCCCGCTGCGGCGGCGCGCTCTTCGGCGCCGCACTCTCCTTCCAGCCGCCGAAGCGCTTCTCCAGCAAGGGAAGCAGATCGGCGCTCTTCGTGTCGCCCACCACGAACAGCGCAGAGTTGGAGGGGCGGAACCAGGCCTTGTGCCAGGCCACGAGGTCCTTGCGGGAGATGGACTTCACCGACTTGACGGTCCCCTCGCCCGGATAGCCCCAGGGATGCTTCTCCCCGTAGATCACCCGCGCCAGCACGTGCTGCCCCACCGACTGGGGATCGTCCAGCGCCTGGGCGATCTGCCCCAGCCGCTCGACCCGGACGCGCTCCACGTCGGGCGCGCGGAAGGCGGGGCGGAGGGCGACGTCGGCGAAGATCTCCAGGGCCGCGTCCAAGGTGTCGGAGAGCGCGGTCACCGAGAGGCGCGAGGAGTCGGCGTCCGTGGCGGTGGCGTAGCGAGCGCCCAGGTCCTCGAAGCCCCGGGCCACCGCGGCGGCGTCGCGCCCCGGCGTCCCTTCGTCGAGCAGGTCCAGGGCCAGGGAGGAGAGGCCGGCCTTGCCCACCGGGTCGGTGTCCACGCCGGAGCGGACGGTGAGGGAGACGGCCACCAGGGGCACTTCGTGGCGCTCGATGAGGAAGACCTTCAGCCCGTTGGCCAGCGCGTGCTCCTCGGGGATGGGGGCGTGGAACTCGACCGGGGCGCCGGGCGCGGGCGGCTGGGCGCGGAAGGCGTCGGCCGCGACCGGCGGCGGGACGGCCTTGGGCGGCTCGGCCGCGGCCTGCGGCGGCGGCGCCGGCTTGTTGGGGGCGGAGGCGCAGGAGACCAGCAGCAGGGCGCCCAGGATCCTCTTCATCGCTCGCCTCCCGCGGACGCCCGCTTCTCTTCCGGCAGCACGGTGATCACCACCCGCGCCTCGTCGCGCAGGTACCGCCGCGCGAGCTCTTGCACCTGACCGGGCTCGACCGCCAGCACCGCTTCCAGCTGCCTGGAGAAGGCCGCCGGATCCCCGGCGAACATCTCGTAGTAGTTGAGCTGGTCGGCCTTGCCCCCGAACCCGCCCACGTTCTCCAGCTGGGCGAAGAGCGACGAGCGCAGGTTGCGCTTGGCGCGCTCCAGCTCGTCCGGGGAAGGCGGCGCGTCGCGCAGGGCGCGGATCTCCGCGTCCAGGGCCTGGACCACCTCCTCGGGCGTATGCCCCGCCTGCACGGTGGCGGTGATCTCCAGCAGGCCGCCGAGCTGCATGGCGGGATCCCAGCTCGCGCTCACGTCCTGGGCGATCTTCTTCTCGTAGACCAGGCGGTGGTAGAGGCGGCTCGACTTCCCGCCGGCCAGGATCCGCATGAGCGGCACCACTGCCGGCTTCTCCAGCGGCTTGGGCCCCACGTACCCGATCAGGATCTTGGCGAGCTGCACCTGGTCGCGCACCGTCTCCCGCGTCTGAGCCGTCAGCGGTTGCGTCTGCGCGGTGACCTTCGGGACCCGAGGCCCGCGGGGCAGCGGCCCGAAGTATTTCTCCACCAGCGACTTCACCTGCGCCGGCTGGAAGTCGCCGACGATGGAGAGGGAGGCGTTGTTGGGCGCGTAGTAGGTGCGGAAGAAGTCGCGCACGTCCTCCAGCGAGGCGGCCGCCAGGTCCTCGTGCGACCCGATCACGTATCCGAAATAGGGGTTGGGCTCGGGGAAGAGGAGCTGCACCAGGCGCTCCTCGGCGCGCCCATAGGGAACGTTCTCCACGCTCTGCCGCCGCTCGTTGCGCACCACCTCGCGCTGGGTGTCCAGCTTCTTCTGGTCGACGGTGTCGAGGAGGAAGCCCATCCGGTCGCTCTCCAGCCAGAGCGCGATCTCCATGCGGTCGGCCGGCATGGTCTCGAAGTAGTTGGTGCGGTCCCAGTCGGTGCTGCCGTTGAGGTTGGTGGCGCCGTTGCGCTCCAGGAGCGCGAATACCGTCCGCTCG
>DATKAG010000295.1:0-9244 GCA_035498355.1 Myxococcales bacterium
TCTCCGGCCTTGAGCGGCACCGCCACGCGCTGGCCCACGGGGCTGTCCTGCCGGACGGATCCCTCCTCGTCGACCTGGATGAAGGAGCCGGTGATGAAGCGGGCCGGGATCTCCTTGGCCGCGATCATCGCTTCCGTCAGCTCCGTGCCTTCCGGGATGTCCGCCTGGGCGCAGAGCACGCGGGTGGTCTGCCAGCGCTCGCGCAGCTGCCGGTCGCGGGCGCGCAGGGCGGCCCAGGCGGTGGCCCCGGCCAAAAGGCCGAGGGAGAGCGCAAGGAGGAGCTGGGCCTTGCCCGACGGCATGAAGCCTCCGCTGCAGGAGGCCGCATCGTGCGCTCTTGCGTCCCTGCGGCGCGACCGGAAGCTGACCGATGGGCGTCTACTTCGGCTTGGCGGAGGGCGTGGCTCCCGGCGCGTCCACCTCGCGCAGCGCCCTCTGGGCGGCAGCGATGGCCGTGGTTTCCGTGGGATGCAGCCGTGCAAGCTCCTCGCGCACCTGCCGGGCCTCGTCGAAGCTGCCCACCGCCGCCAGGCACTCGACGGCGTGGGCCAGGTTCCAGGCGGCGGAGCCGCCGTCCCCTTCCCGCTGCCGGGCACCGGCGGCCTTCTGATAGAGCGAAGCGGCCAGGGCGTAGTCGCCCGCGTGCCGCGCTTGCTGCGCGCGGGCCTCGATGTCCGCCGCCCCGGGTGGCGCGGCGGCGAGCGTCTTTGCGGTCTGGGCCGGGGCGCCGCGCGCAACCTGCGACTCCTGCGGCGCGGCAGCGGTCCCGGACACCGGCGCGGAGGCGGCCCTCTGCCTCCTCTGCACCGCGCCCGATCCGCCGGCGGCCAGGCCGTCGTTGCTGGCCGAGCCCACCGCCACCGCCTGCGGGGCCGCAGCGCCCTGCGGCTTGGCCTCTTCCGCCGCCGCAAGCTTCTCGTCCTTGTCGCTGCGCGCCACTTCTCCCTTTGCGGGGACCTTCCCCAAAGGCGCGTACTGTACGACCGGCTCCTGCTGCTTCTTCTTCAGCGCGACCTGGGGCGGCGGCGGGGGAGGCTGCTGCGCGGTGGGCGCAGGAGCCCGCTCCTTGGCTCCGGCGCGATCGCCCTCGCGCCTGGCCTCCGCGTCGTGCATTGCCGAGTCCACCGCGTCAGGAGCGGCCGCGTGCACCCGGATGCGGTAGTCCTCGTTGCGCTCCTGCGAGACCTTCTCCGCCGTCCGGCGGGCGTCGAGCATGGTGCTCACCGCCAGCGTCAGCGCCGCGGCCGCGGCCACCGATCCGCCCAGGGCGGCGCGGATCATCCACTTCGGCCGCGCCCTCGGCGAAGGCCGCGCCTTCACCGGCGCGTGCGCGTCGATGCGCGCCGCCTCCAACCCCAGCGGGCGGACGTTCCCGCTCACCTCGATCACCTGCCCCACGTTCCCGTCGTGCTGGAGCCGGGCCTCGGCGCGCGCCGCCTCCAGGATGCGGTCGTCGAATCCGGCCGGCGGCTCCTCCTGCTCGCGCAGCGGAGCGGAAAGGCGCCGCGCCTCCTCCAGCGCGGCCTTTTCCGCCCGGCACTCGGCGCACCCGGCGAGATGCTCCTCCACCTCCGCCGCGCGCCCGGTGTCCAGCTCGCCGCAGGCGAGGTCGAGGAGCAGTTCCTGGGACTCGGCGTGTGTCATGCCCTCCCCAATCGCGCGTCCTTCTCCGGCTCGTCCGCCGCCGTCTCCTCCGAGACGCCGGCCGCCAGAAGCGCCTTGCGCAGCCCGAGGAGCGCGTACCGCATGCGGCTCTTCACCGTGTTCTCGTTCACTCCGGTCGTCTCCGCGATCTCGCGGAACGGCAGCCCCGCCTGCTCGCGGAGGACGAAGACCTCGCGCTGCTCCGCGGGAAGCTCCAGGAGCGCCTTCTGCAAGAGGGGCCGCAAGCGCGCGCTCTCCGCCCCGCGCCCCGGGTCGATCTCCTTGCCCGGCACCGATTCGGAGAGCGGCGGATCGCCCTCCGGCCCCTGCGCGTCCAGGCTCTCCGCCCGGCGGAAGCGGTCTCGCCGCGACTGGTCGACGCAGAGGTTGCGGGCGATGGTGTACAGCCAGGTCTGGAAGCGGGCGCGCCTCTCCCAGGCCTGCGCGCCCTTGACGATGCGCAGGAACGTCTCCTGCGCCAGGTCCTCCGCCTTTTCCCGGTCGCCCAGCATACGCAAGAGGAAGGTGAACAACGGGGCGCGGTGGCGCCGCAGCAGGGCCTCGAAGGCCCCCGGGTCGCCCTGCTGGTAAGCGGCCAGCAGCTCCTCGTCGGTCCGTTCCTGCGCCATAGACGCGCCAGAAGCGCGCCCGATCTACCTAACACGAACTGTCAGGCAGAGAGACGCGTCTCGGGCCCGACGCCGTGGTGGTTGACGGGCGGACGGAAGCCGGTGGGCTTGCGAGGGAGCACCAGCTCCGCCGAAGCCCCGTTCCCGCCGCGCAAGCAGTGGATGAGGAGGTACACCGCGCGGGGATCGAAGCGCCCGGCGGCGGACTCCTCCAGGAGCTGGTCGATGGCCCCGCGGGCGTTGAAGGCCTGCGTCCGGTAGGTGCGCTGGCCGATCAGGGCGGCGAAGGCGCTGGACACCGAAACCAGGTCGAGCCCGCGCAGCGGCGGCTTGCCCTGCGTGCCGCGCGGGTAGCCGAGGCCTGCCGGCGTGTGGTGCAGCAGCGCGAAGTGCACCGCCGGGGCATCGCCCAGCACACTGGCGAGGAGCAGGGCCCCGAGGAGCGGGTGATCCTCCAGGGTCTGCGCCTCGGAGGCCGTGAGGTGATCGCGCTTGAAGCGCAGGCGGGCGCCCGCGTGGCGCATGCCCACGTCGTGCACCAGGGCGCCGCCCACCAGCCGCGCCAGCCCGGGAGCGGTGCCCAGGGCGGTGCGGAAGAGCCGGGCGGAGACCACCGCCGTCCAGATGGCGTGCTGGTAGCGGGGCGTGTCCTCCCGCTTCAACGCCTCCATCTCGTCCCACACCGGCTCGGGGAAGCGGACGTTGGAGAGCACGTCGGCGGCCGCCGCCCGCAGGCCCTCGGTTCCCACCACGAACTGCAGGGGAGGCGACTCGAAGGCCTCCAGCACCGACTCCGCGCAGCCGGTCTCGAAGAGAGGCCGATCGCGCGGCTCGCGCGGCGCCTTCAGGGCCGCATCCTTCAGCCTGGAGAGGTCGACGATCTCGCCTTTCGCCGCTACCACCCGGCCATCCGCCGCGACCAGGTCCCTGGTCAGGACGGTTCCGGACAAGGAGAAGTCCATCTCGCCCTCGAGGGCCCAAGGGAGGGGGTGGGCCCGAGTGCAGGGGAAGGTAATCGCGGGGTCGAGGTGCGAGACAAGGGAACCGGGGTGATCTCCGGTCCTACGTTTCGGCAGTCGAGCCTTCAGGCGCCGGTCCGGACGGGGAATCTTCCCCTTCCACGCCGTCCTGCGCGGCGGCCGCGGCAGCGGCGCAGCTCTCCCGGATCTCCGCCCGCAGCTCGTCGGGCTCGATCAGCTGGCTGCGGTTGAGCATCCGCACCAGGGCGGCGAGCAGCCGCAGCGCCCCCACGCCGTCGGTCGGCTCGATCCCGATGGAGGACAGCGTCCCCAGGTCGGCGGGCGAGAGCGGCGCGGGCCCTTCCAGCGCCTCGCCGATCCAGCGGTTGTCCTGCGGCGCGGGACCGGCCTGTGGAGACCAGCTCTCGTCGATCTCCTCCTGGCCTGCGAAACGCTCCGTGGTGGCCGGCGCGGGAACGTCCTCCTGCGCCGCGGGCTCCTCCGCCGCTTGCGCGCTCTGGCCCTCCACCTCCGCAACCGGCGACTCCGCGGGCGCGGAGGGCGGCTCCTCCACCGGCGGGGAGGACGGCTCCTCCATCGGCAGGGAGGGTGGTTCCTCCATCGGCGTGGCGGCCTGCAGGGGATTGGCGAATTCGTCCGTGACGGGGCCCGGGAGCGCCCGCTCCTCGGCGGCGGGAGCGGCCTCGGCGGCCAGCGGATCGTCGCTCGCCGCCCAGGCATCGGGCGGCTCCGCCTCGTGCTCCTCGGGCGCGGGGGCGAAGGCCGGCGGCGGAATGGGCTCGGTGTCGCCGTCGCGTGCGGGAGCGCTTTCCAGCGCCTCCACCCTGGCCTCGTGCGGCTCCGCCGAGGCTTCCAGCGCGCGCTCGGCCAGCGCCTCGATGCCCAGCTCGGCGGAGGCGGCCTCCCGGTCCAGGTCGCGGGGCGCATCGAGATCCAGCTCGGGCGAAGGCTCGAGCATCAGCTCGGGCGGGCGCTCGCGATCGCCCTCCGCGGGCTCGGGCCTCAGGCCCGCGGGAGCGTCCAGACCCAGCCCGGCTTCCGGCGGGGACGGCGCTTCTTCGCCCTGATCGGCGGGCGCCTCGTGCAGCGCTTCCACCGGAGGCGGTGCCTCCTCCTCCGGAGCCGGAGCCGGCTCCGCCTCGAGAGCGCGGTCGAGATCCCCGGGCAGCGGCTGCTCTTCCTCCGGCTCCGGCGCCGCGGCCAGGGGCTGCGATGCAGCAGCCTCGGGCTGTTCGGCCTGCCCGGCGGCGGCCGATGCCGGCTCCTCCCAGCCTTCCTCACCGGCACCCGCGCCAAGCTCCTGCACCGCGCCCAGGATCGCATCCGTGGGCAGCGCCTCGCTGGGCGCCTCTTCCTCCGCGGGCGCGCCCGAGGCTTCCCAGGCCTGCTCGCCGGAGGGAGCCGACCAGCCCGCGCTGGTGGCGGGGGCCTCCATGCTCCATCCCTGCCCCGCCTCCGCGCCGGGCGCCGGGACCGTGGGTCCGGCCGCAGCCTCGGCGGCGCCCCAGCCCGCTTCGGCCGACGGGGCCGCGCCCCAGCCGGAATCCGGCGCCGGCTCGGACCAGGCCTCCCCGGCCGCGGGTGGCGCGACAGTGCCCGGCTCGCCCCAGTCCGCCGCCTGGACGCCGGCGGAGCGGGCCTCCTCCGCGCCCTCGTGCTGGACGCCCGCGGAGACCAGCCCTTCCATGGTGTCGCCCGCGCTGCCTTCTCCGGCCACTTCCTCGCTGCCGGACACCGCGTCCCCGAACTGCGAGTGGGCGGCGATCGGCTCCAGCCCCAGGTCGCCGCCGTCGTCCTCGGGCAGATCCACCGCCTGCTGCGCGGCGGCGGCCTGCGCCGGGGCGGGAGCGCTCTCCTCGGCCTTCGCCGCCGGAGGGGGCGGGGCGAACGGAGGCGGCCGCGCCGCGGCCGGCGCCAACCCGGCGGGCGGCTGCGGCTCGATGCGCTTGGGAAACCCGGGCTGGGCGGCGGGAGCGGCCCCGGCAGGCGGGGCCACCTTGTCGGTGGGCTCCTTCTTCTCCTCGGCCGCGCCGTAGTGGGCGGAGATGGCGTTCGTCACCTCGCTGTCGGCGGCGAGGATGGGCTTGATGCGCTTGCCGGTGTGGAAGGCGAGCTGGTCCACCGAGGAGAGATCGGTGGGATCGCTCATGGCGATGGAGATCACCTCGGAGCGCCCGGCGCCCGTCACCTGGTAGGGGAAGACGTGCAGCTTCTCGGCGATCTGCCGGCTCACCAGCTTCACCGCCTTGGGATCGATCTTCGCCTCGGCGAGCTTCACCCGCTCCATGCCCAGGTGCTGGGCCAGGGCCGAGACCAGCTGCTCCTCCCCGCAGAAGCCCTTCTGCACGAGGATGGCGCCCAGCTTGCCGCCCCACTGCCGCTGGTGGCCCAGGGCGCTCTGCAGCTGGTGATCGTCGATCACCTTGAGCTCGGTGAGCAGCTGTCCAAGGCGCTTACGCGGCGGCATGCGTCTCCGTTCTCACCGCTTCACGCGGGCGAGGTACTCGTCCCGGGAAAAGATGCCCTTCTCGATCAGCAGCTCCACCATCGCCTTCAGCGCCGCCACCGAGCGGCGCTGCGTCTCCTCCACCCCGCGCAGCACCTCCACGGCGCTCTGCCGGGCCGGGGCGGTGGCCTGCTGCGGCCTCGCCGCCGCCTTGGCCGGGGCGGCCGCCTTGGAGAGGTTGCGGGTGTCGAAGCCGATCACCGGGTCGCCGGCGTTGTTGATGATCTTCATCCGCCCGGACTGCTGGGTGTCGCCCAGGA
The DNA here is from genome assembly GCA_035498355.1 of Myxococcales bacterium. Taxonomy (GTDB): domain Bacteria; phylum Myxococcota; class Myxococcia; order Myxococcales; family 40CM-4-68-19; genus 40CM-4-68-19. Next base: position 6,020 of record DATKAG010000295.1, read on the forward strand.
GCTCCTCGCCGCGGTACCAGCGGGAGATGGCATTGCGGATGGCGCTCGCCCCGGCGAGCTGGGTCTCGATCTTCCGCCCGCCGGTCATGGAGACCAGGTGATCGGTGGCGCTGATGTTCAGCGGATCGCTCATCGCCACCACCAGGGTCCGGCCCTGGTCCTTGAGCCCCACCGGGACCAGCCCGAACTCCTCGGCGGTGTCGGCGGAGACCACCGAGAGCGCTCCCTTGTCGCCCTCGCCGGTGAGGTCGGCGCGGGCGATGCCGGTCTGCTTGGAGAGCGCCCGGACCAGGACCTCCTCGGTGAGGAACTCCATGCGGACGAGGATGTCCCCGAGCTTTCCGCCCCATTGCTGCTGCTCCGCCAGGGCGGCCTTGAGCTGAAGCTCAGTGATCACGCCTGCCTTGACCAGCAGGTCGCCGATCTTGATCCGCATGCCCGCATCCTAGTGGAACGCGAGAGGTAGCAGCAAATTCTTGTATTTACCCGTCATTGGACCTCTTCGACGCGCATGCCTTCGGGCGCGCCGAGGAGGAATGCGCCGGAGGGAGGCGGCTTTCCGGCGACCACGTTGCGCAGGCGCAGGTCGACCTTGATGCGGCCCGGAGGCGCCTCCAGGTGGAGCAGCCGGGGCAGCTGCGCACCGCTCGAGTCGTCGTGCTCGTCCAGCCCCACCGACCAGAAGAGATTGCGCTGCGCGTCGAGCCGGCGCACCTCCAGGAGGCGCAGGTCGCCGCCCAGGACCACCTCCTGACGCAGGCGCGGGGAGGCGAGCACCAGCCGGTAGCCGTCCCCCTCCCGCGCGGCGCTCTCCGGCCGGGAATCGGGAAGCTCGGGCAGGTCGCCGGTGATCAGGGAGACCAGCTCGTCGTCGCGCAGCGGCGCGGGGATCAGGCGGCTCAGGTTCTCCGGGGTGGCCGGCCCCCGGTAGAAGACGTTGTTGCGCAGATCGAGCAGGGCGAAGCGGCCCTGGTCGGCCACCAGCACCGCGGCCGGGTCGCCCATGGGCGTGATCGCCTCGATGCGCAGGGAGGCCGGCCGCTTCACGGAGACGTGCAGCGCGTACCGCCCGCCGTTCTCCGGCGCCTCCACGAACGCCTTGGCGTCGCAGGAGAGCGTGAGCGGGGCGGCGTGCGCCTTCTTCGCCTGGATGTAGAGCGCGCCCGGATCGGGAGGAGGCCCGGCCGCCACCTGCGGCTTGGGACATCCGGCGGCCAGCAGGAGGAGAAGCGGAAGGCGGCGCGCGTTCATTTTCCGTCGTAGGTCTGGGGCCCCGGCTGCGGGGGATTGCGCAGCTCGTCGAGCTCCACCTTCACGGCGGTGAACGCCTCGTTGGTGCTGCGCAGCCGCTCGCTCAGGACCTGCACGAAGCTCCAGAGCAGCTTGACCGCCAGGAGCGGCTCGCGCCGCATCAGCTTGAGCAGGCTGTCGCGGTCGATGGAAACCGCCGAGGTGTCCTCCGCCGCCAGCACGGTGGCGCTGCGCGGCCCGCGGTCCACCAGGCCCATCTCCCCGAAGTGCCCGCCGCCGCTGAGCTGGGCGATGCGGTGGCCGCTCTTGAGCACGTCCACCCTCCCCCGGAAGAGGATGAACATCTCGTTGCCGCCCTCGCCCTCGTTGATGATGTGCTGGCCCTTGGCGAACTGCCGCCCCTGGGCGATGCCCAGGACGGAGAGCAGCTCCTTGTAGGTCATGTGCTGGAAGAGGGGGATGCGGCGGAGGATCTCGGTCTTGCCCTCCACCTCGGCGGCCTCGCCCGCCTCGGCGCCGCTCTCCGCCGAGACGCAGACCACGGTGACGTTGTCCTTGCCGCCGCGCGCCAGCGCCAGGTCGACCAGCAGCTCGGGGAGGCGGCTGCGGTCCTTCCCCAGCACCTGCGAGACCTCCTCGTCGGCCAGGTAGCCGTGCAGCCCGTCCGAGCAGAGGACGAAGAGATCGCCGGGGAGGATGTCGGCCACCAGGGTGTCCACCGCCACCTGCGGCTGGATGCCCACCGCCCGGGTGATGACGTTGCGGTTCTCCCCGCTGGAGGCGGCCTGCTCGCGGGTGATCAGGCCGCGCTTGATCTGCTCCTGCAGGAAGGTGTGGTCCTCGGTGAGCTGGTGGGCCCGGCCGTTGCGGTAGAGGTAGACGCGGCTGTCGCCCACGTGGCCCACCACCGCCTTCTTTCCCGCCACCAGGAGGGCCACCACCGTGGTGCCCATCCCCCGCTTGCCGGGATCGGCGCCGGCCAGCGCGTAGATGTCGGCGCTGGCCTTGAGGATGGCCCGCTCCAGAAGCTGCGCCACCTGCTCGCGCGCCTCCACCGTGGGCGTGCGGGCGAAGCTCTCCAGCAGGGCCTTCCCCTCCACCAGCTGTGCGCGGATCGACTGCACGGCTTGCGCGCTCGCCACCTCGCCGGCGGAATGCCCACCCATCCCGTCGGCGACGATGTAGAGGCCCAGCTCGTCGTCGGCCAGCCAGGAATCCTCGTTGCGCTTTCGCTTGCGCCCGATGTCGGTGCGCGCGCTGGATCGGAGGGCGGACATGAGCCTGCGCACTGTAGCGGGAGACTCTGGGAACGCAACAACGCATTGCCCACCTGATCGCGACGTGCTAACCGGGGCGCGCGCTGCCCATGTCCCAGAGCCAGCTCCGTGCCTACGTGTTCCTCGATTCCCTCCAGCCGCAGCTTGCGGCCCACATCTGCACCACCTGCCGGGGCTACTTTCCGGTGCCCTACGTGGCCTCGCTCTTCATCGAGATCTCCCCGGGCATGGCCATCCACCGGGTGATCGACGCCGCCCTGAAGAACACCTCCGTGCACCCCGCCACCCTGGTGGTGGAGCGCGCCTTCGGGATGCTGGAGGTGCACCACGAGGACAAGGGCGAGGTGCGCTCGGCGGGGGACGCCATCCTCCGCCACCTGGGGGCGAAGGAGGAGGACCGGGCGAAGCCCAAGGTGGTCTCCAACACCGTCATCCGGGCCATCGAGCCCATGCACGCCATGATCATCGACAAGATCCGCTTCGGCTCGATGATCGAGCCGGGCCGTTCCCTCTTCATCCTGGAGACCGAGCCCGCCGCCTACGCGGTGCTGGCGGCGAACGAGGCGGAGAAGGCCGCCGACGTGCGGCTGATCGACGTCACCCCCTTCGGCGCCTTCGGGCGGCTGTACATGGCCGGCGACGAGTCGCAGATCGACAGCGCGGCCGCCGCCGCCACCGCGGCGCTGGAGGCGGTGGG
>DATKAG010000296.1:0-5504 GCA_035498355.1 Myxococcales bacterium
CCCGAGCCGTTGGGGCCGATCAGCCCGTGGATCGCGCCCGCCGGCACCCGCAGGCTGACGTCCTTGTTCGCCAGGAGGCCGCCGAAGGCCTTGCGCACCCGGTCGACCTCCAGCATCGCCTTCACTTCGCCGCCGATGGCCCGACCTCCTCCACCCGCTGCCCGGATCGCCCGGGCCATTTCTCGCGGGCCCAGCCGAGGATGCCGACGGGAAAGAAGACGACGATCACCACGATCAGGAGGCCGAGCGCGACGCGCTGCCAGCCCAGGAGCCACGCCCAGAAGAGCTCCTTGGTGAGGTGGAAGACCACCGCGCCCAGGACCGGGCCCCAGAGGGTCCCCTTCCCTCCCAGGATGGCCATCAGGACCATCCAGACGCCGAAGGTGGCGCCGGCGAAGGCCACCTCGCGCGGATCGATGAAACCGAGGAGGTTCCCCACCGCGCCGCCGCTCAGGCCGAGGAAGAAGGCGCAGATGCACCAGGCGGTGGTCTTGTAGCGGGTGGTGCGCAGGCCCATCGCCTCCGCCTTGTCCTCGTCGTCGCGGATGGCGTTGAGCACCAGGCCGAAGCGGCTCTTGTAGAGCCTGGCCAGCACCGGCAGGGTGAGGGCCGCCAGCGCCAGGCAGAGATAGTAGAAGAAGGTCTCCCGCCCTCCCACCTCGCCGGGGTAGAGGGGCGGGACCATGCCGCCGCCCGCCCCGACGAGGTCCCAGCCGCCGGCCAGCTCTCCGGCGGCGATGCCCAGCCCCAGGGTGCCGATGGCGAAGTAGTGGCCGCGCAGGCCCAGGATCCCGGAGCCGAGGAGCGCGGCCAGGGCCACCGAGAGCAGGGCGCCGGCGGCGCTGCCGAGGAAGAGGCCGGCGAAGTACCCGAGGCCCGCGTCCCGCTGGACCAGCACGCAGGCGTACATTCCCACGCCGAAGAAGAGGACGTTGCCGAAGGAGTTGTAGCCCATCTGCCCGCCCAAGAGGTCCCAGGTGAGGGCGAAGACGATCATCACCCAGAGCAGCGCCATCTGGCTGCGCCAGGCGGGAAGGAGCGCGGGCAGCAGCAGCGCCAGGGCGATGCCGGCGGCCCAGGCGACCCTGCGCAGGGCCCGCCTGCTCATCGCAGGACCTTGCGCTCGCGGGCCAGCCAGAACCTGCGCCAGACGAGGATGGCGACGAGGAGGAGGAAGACGAAGGCCGCCTGGTACTCGGCGCCGAAGATGAACCCGGCGAAGTTCTCCGCTGCCCCCAGGCCCAGGGCGGCCCCCAGCACCGCCGCCACGTTCCCCATGCCGGCGACGATCACGATCATGAAGGAGCGCACGGTGTAGGGCAGGCCCAGGTAGGGATGCACCACCCAGGTCATCGCCACCAGCGCTCCGGAGGCGCCGCAGATGGCCGCGTTGAGGGCGAACGTCCAGGCGTAGACGGCGCCGGTGTCGACGCCCATCACCCTTGCCGCCCGGGCGTTCTGCGCCGTGGCCCGGATGGCCTGGCCCATGCGCGTGCGGCGGAGGAAGAGGACCAGGAAGGCGCCGGTGAGCAGGGCGGCGGCGAAGGCCACCAGCTTGATCTGCGAGACCGTCACCGCCCCGCCGAAGAGGAAGAGGGTGCCCAGCCCCGATTCGGCCGTGCGCACGTCCGCCCCGAAGAGGGTGTTGGCGAGCTGCTGGAGGAGGATGCTGAGCCCGAAGGTGGCGAGGATGGAGATGAACAGGTCCTTGTCCACCACCCGGAAGATCACCGAGCGGTAGAGCACCCAGCCGAAGAGGAAGAGCGCCGCCCCTGCCAGCGGCACGGCGAAGAGGGGATGGATCCCGGCGCGGTAGAGGAAGAAAGCGGCGTAGCCGCCGAGCATCACCAGCTCGCCCTGGGCGACGTTGATCAGGCCCATCACCCCCCAGACCAGGGCCATGCCGTAGGCGGAGAGGGCGAAGATGGCCCCGATGAGGATGCCGTCGAGCAGGAGCTGGACCCCCAACAGGGGCGCGTCGATCAGCAGCCGGAGGTTGTCCATCTCGGGAAAGCGCTACTGCGGCAGCTTGCGCGGCCAGACCAGCTTCACCTCCGCCCACCTGGTGGGGGCCACGACCTTGTAGTCGCCGTCGCGCACCTGGTAGAGGACCATCGGCTTGGCCACGTTCTTCCCCGTGGCGTCGAACTTGATGGGCCCGTAGAAGGTCATCAGATCCGTGCTGGCGATGGCGTCGCGCACCTTGTCGGGCTCGAAGGAGCCCGCCCGGGCGAAAGCGTCGGCGAACACCAGCACCGAGGCCGTCGATTCCGCCGCCTGGTAGGGCGCCGGGTACTTGAACTCCTTCTCGAAGAGCTGGGCGTAGTCCTCGGCGCTGCCGAACCACTTGTCCTTGTAGGTGAGCTTGCGGTCCCACTGGGAGGCGCAGAGGATGCCTTCCGCCAGCTTGCCCATGGTTTCGGCGATCTTGGCGGAGTCGCAGTGGGTGGCGGCGACGATGGGGACGTCGATCTTCATCTCCGCCGTCTGGCGCACCAGCAGGGTAGCGCCCTTCTCGTGGCCGGAGACCAGCAGCATGTCCGGTTTGAGCGCCCGCACCTTGGTGAGGGTGGCCGCCATGTCGTTGATCTCCGGCGGCAGCTTGTCGTCCACCGCGACGTGCATCCCGTAGCGTCTGGCGTCCTCCAGGATGCCGTCGCGCACGTCCAGGCTGAAGGGATCGTTCTCGAAGGCCATGGCGATCTTCAGCGTCTTCGGGTCGCGGCCGTGCTCCTTGGCCACCTCCGCGGCCAGGTTCACCGCGTCGCGCAGGTAGTAGTCGGAGGTGGAGAGCACCGCGAAGAGATACTTGTAGCCCTGGGTGAAGAGCTCGCGCGCCGCGCCGTTGCCCTCCACCTGCGGCACCTTGTACTTCTCGGTCACCGGGGCGATGGCCTTGGTGAGCCCGGAGCTGTACGCGCCGAGGAGGAACTTCACCCCGTCCTGGCCGATGAGCCGCTCCGCCAGCTGCGCCCCGCGCGCCGGCGTGGACTCGTCGTCGTAGTAGAGGACCTTGAGCTGGTACGCCTTGCCCCCCACCTTCACCCCGCCCATCTCGTTGATGCGCTTGACCGCCAGGTCGTAGCCGTCCTTGGTGTTCTTGCCGTTCACCGAGTACTTCCCGGTGAGCGACACGGCGGCGCCCAGCACCACGGTGTCGCCCTCCACCTTGGCGTCCGCGCCAGAGGCCAACAGCGCCAGCAGCGCCGCTCCCGCCAACAGCGCGCTCCCCACCGCGATTCGCTTCCGCATGCAGTCCCTCCCCTCGGTGCTGATCATCGGACCATGCCGCGAGCGGCGCCGCAAGGCGGGCGGCCGCCGCCCTTGAACTGCGCTACCCTGCCCGGCCATGGAACTCTACTTCGGAAGCATGTCGGGCAACTCCGCGCGGGCGGCCTTCGGCCTGCTGGAAGCGGGGGTGCCGTTCCGGCAGCACCGGCTGGACACGCGCGGCGGCGAGAACCGCTCTCCCGCCTACCTGGCGATCAATCCCATGGGGAAGATCCCGGCGCTGGTGGACGGCTCCTTCCAGCTCTGGGAATCCAATGCCATCAACTGGTACGCGGCGGAGAAGAACCCCGGGGCGCGGCTCTTGCCCCCCTCCCTGGAGGGACGGGCGCGGGTGCAGCGCTGGCTCTTCTTCCAGACCGGTCACGTGACCCCGGCCTGCGTCCCCGTCTTCCGGGCCGGCAACGCGCGCGTGCAGGCCTTCTGGCAGACCAAGGGCGACGCGCAGGCGGCCGAGTCGGGGCGCAAGGAGCTGTCCCGCTACCTGCCGGTGCTCGACGCGGCGCTGGCCGGCAAGGAATGGCTGGAGGGAGACTTTTCCCTCGCCGACGTCGCCTACGCCCCGCATCTGGCGCTGGTGGCGGAAGGCGGCTTCGACCTCTCGGCCTGGCCGCGCCTGCGCGCCTGGCTCGACCGGCTCCTGGCCCGGCCCGCCTGGCGCAAGGCAGCGGAGATGGTGCTCACCTAGCCTCCTCCAGCATCCGCTGGGCGAGGAGGCCGGCGCCGCGGCGGTCGAGCTTCCCGTTCTTCCCCACCGGCAAGGCCTGGACGGGCAAGGCGGCGCGGGGGCGGCGGTACGGGGCGACGCGCTCCGCTGCCCAGCCGAGGAACTGCTCGGCGTCGAATCCTTCCTTGGCCACGACCAGCGCCACGGGCCTCTCGCCCAGCCTCTCATCGGGAACGCCCACGATGGCGAGCTCGGCGACCGCGGCGTGCCCGCGCAGCTCCGCCTCCACCTCCGCGGGAAAGACCGAGAACCCGCCCACCTTCAGCCGATCGGCCTTCCGGCCCACGAAGCCGAAAGTGCCCAGCGGGCCGAGCCGCGCCAGGTCGCCGGTAGGGAACCAGTCGTCCTCGCCGGGACGGTCGCCTCCCTGGTACCCGGAGAAGACGCCGGCCCCGCGAAGCTCCAACTCGCCGGCCACGCCCATCCGCAGCTGCCGCCCGTCCGGACCCACCACCCGGGCGGAGAACCCGGGCAGGACGAAGCCCACGGCGGGGAGGGGCCGGATCCGTGGACCGGGTGGGTAGAACCGCACCGCCGCCGGCCCTCCCAGCTCCACCATCCCGTAGACGTCGGCGAATGCCGCCGTCCCCAGGCGCCGCTTGCCGACCCGGCCCAGGGCACCGTACTGCTGGAAGCGGCGGGCGCGGTCCGGCGGCATGGCGTCGGCGGCGCTCACCCACAGCTCGATGCTCGAGAGGTCCCGCTGCGCCGCGCCGGCCTGCTCCAGGTCGGCGTACATGGTGGGCACTCCCACGAAGACGTTGGGCTGGTCGGCCTCGATGCGCCCCAGCACCTTCTCCGCTTCGAAGCGGTCGAGGTGGATGAGCTTCACTCCCGCGCAGAGCGCCCCCAGCGCGGTCCCCAGCCCCATCACGTGGGTGAGGGGGAGGGCGACGATCATCGCGTCCCGGCCGGCGCGCAGGCCGCGCTGCTGGCCCACCGGCAGCGCGTGGATCCTCCCGATCGCGCTTAACAGGCTCCGGCTGGAGAGCCGCGCCACCTTGGGAACCCCGGTGGTGCCCGAGGTGCAGAGGAGGACCGCCGCGTCGCGCGCGGCCGGGCCGGCGAACCGCTCTTCGGGGTGCGCGCGCAGCCAGGCGGCGAGATCGAATCCCTCGCGCGCGGCCGGCCCGCCCGCGCCCGTCCAGATGGCCCGCAGCCCGGTCCCGGCCGCAGATTCCATCAAGGGCGCCGCCACCTCGCAGTCCGCCACCAGGGATTTCGCTCCGGCCGCTCCCAGCGCCGCCGCCTGCTCCTCGGCGCGCAGGCGGTGGTTGAGCGGCAAGGGCTCCACCCCGGTGCGGGCGAGGGCGAGGACGTGCAGGAGCACGTCGACGCGGTTCGCGCAGAGGATGGCCACGGGGGAAGCGCCGGCCCGGTTGGCGGCCCGGTGGGCCGCCGCGAGCCGGGCCACGTCGTCCTCCAGATCGGCGAAGGTCCGCGCCCGCTCCCGCAGCCCCGGTGTGGGCGTGGCCTGCGCGATGGCGGG
>DATKAG010000297.1:0-2392 GCA_035498355.1 Myxococcales bacterium
GCGGAAAGCGCCAGCCAGACCACCAGGCCCAGCGCGGGAGGAATGGTGACGGTGAAGAGGACGGGCAGCATCAGGCTTTCCTCGGGGCCGGCTCCACGGACTGCTTTGCGGCCTTGCGGGCGAAGAGCATCTCCAGGAACAACATCAGCAGGCCCACGGTAATCCCGCTGTCCGCCACGTTGAAGGTGGGCCAGTGCAGCGAGGGGTGCTTCCAGAGCGGATCGAACCAATGCCAGTCGATGAAATCGATCACGTACCCGCGCAGCACCCGGTCGATGGCATTGCCCACCGCCCCGCCCAGGACCAGGGCCAGCGCCACCTGCAGGTAGCGCTGATCGGCGCGCAGCTTGCGGTAGTAGGAGAAGATGAAGATCACGGCCGCCACGCTCACCAGGTAGAAGAAGGGCACGCGGAAGCGCTCGCCGGCCCCGGAGAGCACGCCCCAGGCGGCGCCACGGTTCTGCGTATAGCGATGCTGCCAGAACGGGGTGACGGTTACGGGGGTGTAGCTGGCCAGGCCGCGCTCCAACAGATTCTTCTCCGTCACGAAGGCGCGGACCCGCTGGGGCAGTGTCTCGGCGTGGGCGGTGGCGAACGCCGAGGTGAGGTGCTCGACCGCCAGGTACTTGGTCACCTGGTCGGCAACCAGCCAGGCGCACGCGATCAGCGCCAGCAGCTTCCATTTCGACAGCCCGTTCTGCATCAGCCCTCGCTCACCGCGCGCTGACAGCGCGCGCACAGCCCGTTCCCCCCCACGTCGGGGAGCGCCCTCCAGCACCGCTCGCACGGCCGGTGCGCGCTCTTGCGCACCTCCGCCGACGCGGCGTTCCCGGCCTTGAGCTGGACGCTCGCCACCAGGAAAAGATCCGCCAGATCCTTCTCGTAACGCTCGGCCACCTCCCTTGCCATCCCGGGGGGGACTACGAGGGTGACCTCCGCCTCGGTGGCCTTTCCGATCTCCTTGGCCGCCCGGCGCTGCTCCAGGGCCAGGTTCACCACCTCGCGCAAGGACTGGAGGTGGCGGAACTCCTCCTCCAGCGAGTCCGACGCCATTCCCGGCTCAGGGGAAGGGAATCCGGCGAGGAAGACGCTATCCGGCTCGCGCCGGGGGACGTATCCCCAGGCCTCCTCCGCGGTGAAGGAGAGGATGGGAGCGAGCAGCCGGCAGAGGTCGCGCACGATGCGGTAGAGCACCGTCTGCGCCGCCCGCCGGGCAGGCCAGCGCTTGCCCGAGCAGTAGGTCCGGTCCTTGAGCACGTCGAAGTAGAAGGCGGAGAGATCGACGGCGCAGAGCTCGACGGTGGCCCGGTAGACCTTGTGGTACTCGTACCGTTCGTACGCCTCGATGGCCGCCGCCCGGTAGCGCTCGAAGCGGCTCAGCGCCCAGCGGTCGATCGCCTGCAGCTCTCCGGTGGAGTCCCTCTCCGGGTCGAAGTCGTGGAGCTGGGAGAGGCAGTAGCGCAGGGTGTTGCGGATCTTCCGGTAGCTCTCCGAGAGCGTCTCGATGATGGAGTTGGAGAAGCCGATGTCGTCGCGGTAGTCCGAGCCGGCCACCCACAGCCGCATCAGCTCGGCCCCGTACTTCTTCAAGAGGCCCTGCGGGTCGGGCGCGTTGCCCAGCGACTTGGACATCTTCCGGCCCTCGCCGTCGACGAGGAAGCCGTGGGTGAGAACCGCCTTGTAGGGCGCCTGGCCGCGGGTGCCGATGCCGATCATCAGGGCGGACATGAACCAGCCGCGGTGCTGATCCGATCCCTCCAGGTAGAGATCGGCGGGAAAGCCCAGGTCGGGCCAGCGTCCGCTGCCCAGGACCGCGGCGAAGGACGATCCCGAGTCGAACCAGACGTCGAGGATGTCGCTCTCCTTCTCGAACTCGGCGCCGGAACACTTCGGGCAGCGCGCGCCCGGGGGCATGAGCTCGGCGACCGGGCGATCGAACCAGGCGTCCGCGCCTTCCTTGTCGAAGATGGAGGCCACGTGCTCCATCGCCTCGGCGGAAACCAGCGGCTCGCGGTCCTTCCTGCAGTAGAAGACGGGGATGGGCACGCCCCAGGCGCGCTGGCGGGAGACGCACCAGTCCGGCCGCGTCTCGATCATCGAGCGGATGCGGTTGCGCCCGCGCGCCGGCACGAAGCGCGTGGCGTCGATGGCCTCGAGCGCCTTCTTGCGCAGATCGTTCGTCTCCATGGAGATGAACCATTGCGGCGTATTGCGGAAGATGAGCGGCGCCTTCGAACGCCACGAATGCGGATAGCTGTGCGTGAGCCTGCCCTGCGCCAGCAGCGCGCCGGCCTCCTTCAGCGCCGCGATCACGGCCGGATCGGCATCGCCCTTCTTGCCGTCGGGCCGCAGCACCAGCTTGCCGGCGAACAGCGGCACATGCGGATAGAAC
>DATKAG010000298.1:0-6916 GCA_035498355.1 Myxococcales bacterium
CCCGACGAGGACAAGTTCACCGGCTGGGGGACGGTGATCCTGCGGGGAGCGGGCGAGGCGGGCCATCCCGGCGCCGATGCCGAGGCCCGGAAGATCGAGGACTAGTGCCTCGACCGGGGCGTGGTGATCGTACCGACGGGGAGCGCTCTGGCGAGCCGGGCCGTCCGGGTCGCGGCACTAGGGCGAAGGCTCGCCGCCCGGCTCCAGCACCAGCGGCGGCCGCTTGAAGCGGGCGCGGATCGCGTTGAGCGAGCGCAGCACGGTGGGCACCTCCAGCAGGCGCCGCTCGATCTTCCGCTTGCCGGGAAAGTCGAGCACGCTGAAGCCCAGGAGGATGAAGAGCAGGCCCGGGCCGGGCACCAGCGGCAGGGCCATCACTCCTCCGGCGATCACGAAGAGCACCCCGATCGAGTTCTTGACCAGCAACCCCACGCCTCGCAGCAGCGGGTGCCGGCGCCACCAGGCGGGAGGCTGGGCGCGGCCCGGCTGGAAGTGGTCGGGCGGAATCCACACCACCATCCCCACTCCCAGGGCGGTGGTGCCGACGGCGATCCCGGCCACGAAGGCGGCCTGGACCAGCAGGTTGAGCGAGCCGTAGGCGCGCGCGTTGCGGAGGATGAAGTCGATCACCCGCTCATCTTCGCATTGATCCGCCCACCGCGATCAGGCGGCAGGCGCGAACCGCGGCCGCCTCCACCAGCGCGGCGCCCGCCGCCAGCGCCTCCGCCAGCGTCAGGGGACCCGGCTCGGTGGAGGCCAAGGCGTCGATCCCTTTGGCCAGTACCTCGTCGGCCCCTTCGCCCAGCCCCCCGGAGAGGCAGATCACCGGGACGCCATGCCGCTTCGCCGCTGCCGCCACTCCCACGGGCGCCTTGCCCATGGCGGTCTGGAAGTCGGTGCGGCCCTCGCCGGTGATCACCAGGTCGGCGTCCCGCACCTGGGCGTCGAACTTCGCCGTCTCCAGCACGATCTCCACGCCCGGCCGCAGCCGCGCCGGGGTGAAGAAGAGCAGGCCGGCCCCCAGCCCTCCCGCCGCGCCGGCGCCGGGAAGGGCGGCGACGTCGCGCCCGGTGGCCTCTTGCGCCACCTCCGCATAGCGCGCGAGCGCCGCGTCCAGCTCGCGCACCATCTCCGGCGTCGCTCCTTTCTGCGGGCCGTAGACCGCGGACGCTCCGCGCGGCCCGGTGAGAGGGTTGTCCACGTCGCAAGCGACGAGGATCTCCGCTTGCGCGAGGCGCGCGTCCAGCCCCCTCAGGTCGATGCGGGCGAGCCGGGCCAGCGCCGCCCCGCCCTCCGGCAGGTCGCGCCCCTGTCCGTCGAGGAAGCGCACGCCGAGCGCCCGCGCCATCCCCGTCCCGCCGTCGTTGGTGGCGCTGCCGCCGATGCCCACCACCATCCGCCGCAGCCCCGCCTCGAGCACGGCCCGCATCAGCTCGCCGGTGCCGCGCGTGCTGGTCACGCGCGGGTCGCGCCTCTCCGCCGGCACCAGCGGCAAGCCCGAGGCCGCGGCCATCTCGATCACCGCGCCCGCGCCTCCTCCCAGGACGCCCCAGCGCGCGCACACCTTCTCGCCCAGCGGCCCGTGCACCTCGGCCTCCAGCGCCCGCCCGCCGGTGGCCACCACCAGCGCGTCCACCGTGCCCTCGCCCCCGTCGGCGATGGGGATCTTCACCACCTGCGCCGAGGGGAAGACGGCGCGCACGCCGCGCTCCATCGCCTCGGCCACCGCCAGGGCCGTGAGGCTTCCTTTGTAGGAGTCGGGCGCGATCACCACCTTCACGGCTTGCCGTCCGCCGCCGAAGGCTCGTTGTAGACCCAGGTCCCCAGGACGGCGCCGCCCGCCATGGGCAGGAGCTCCAGCCCGATCCATTTCCAGTGGAACGACTTGGGATAGAAGGGCAAGGGCATCGCCGCGATCTGGGGAAGCGCCTCGCTGGAAAACCAGGCGATGATGCCCGCCCAGATGGCTGTCCGGACCCCGGGGCCGAACCGCGGGCGGGCCGCGGCGTAGACCAGCACCGCCACCAGCCCCTTCCCCAGGTCGAAGGCGAGGAAGTAGGCGTAGGCGGAGCGGTCGTGCCCCAGCGGCTTGCCCGCCCCGGCGATGGCCGCCACGTGCTCGCCGCCGAGGAAAGCCCCGTGGATGACGGCGTCGGCCAGGAAGTAGATGCTGCCCGCGAGAATCCCGCCGGCGACGACGCGTGCGTAGTTGATCCGGCCCATCCCGCTTCCGTCTCTCACCACGAAACGTCCGTGGCGCGCAACCCGCCCTTGCTTAGAATCGCCCGATGGCCGATCGGGCCCGGCTGGCAGGGCCCCCGGCCGCTGCCGTCGCCCGCGAGGGTCTCTGGTCGCACGTCCGCGAGGCGCTGCGCGGCTCGGACCAGGACTACACCCAGGGGCCCATCGGGCGCGCCATCTTCCTCCTCGCCATCCCCATGGTGCTGGAGATGGCGATGGAAAGCATCTTCGCCGTCACCGACGTGTTCTTCGTCGGGCGGCTGGGGCCCGACGCCGTCGCCGCCGTGGGGCTCACGGAGTCGATGCTCACCCTGGTCTACGCCCTGGCCATGGGCCTGGGCATGGGCACCACCGCCGTGGTGGCGAGGCGGATCGGGGAGAAGGATCGGGAAGGAGCGGCCAACGCCGGCGTCCAGGCCATCGCCCTGGGCGTGGGCGGCGCGGCGCTTCTGGGCGGGCTGGGGGTGGCGTTCGCTCCCCGGCTGCTCGCGCTCATGGGCGCCTCGCCCCCGGTGCTGCAGATCGGCTCGGGCTACACCCGGGTGATGCTGGGCGGCGAGGCGACGATCGTGGTGATCTTCGTGGTCAACGCCGTCTTCCGCGGGGCGGGGGACGCCGCCATCGCCATGCGGGTGCTCTGGCTGGCGAACGCCATCAACATCCTCCTCGGTCCCTGCCTGATCTTCGGGCTGGGGCCCTTTCCCCAGCTGGGCGTGACCGGCGCCGCGGTGGCCACCACCATCGGCCGGGGGACGGGGGCGGTCTACGCGCTCAGCCGGCTGCTGCGCCCCGGCTCGCGCATCACTTTGGGCAAGCGCAACCTGCGCCTGGACCTGGCGGTGATGCGGACGGTGGCGCGTCTCTCCGGCTCGGGCGCCCTGCAGTCGATCGTGGGGATGGTGAGCTGGATCGGGCTGGTGCGCATCGTGGCCACCTTCGGCTCGGAGGCGCTGGCGGGATACACCATCGGGCTGCGCATCGTGGTCTTCGCGCTCCTCCCTTCCTGGGGGATGAGCAACGCGGCGGCCACCATGGTGGGCCAGTCGCTGGGCGCCCGCGACCCGGACCGGGCCGAGCGGGCGGTGTGGCGGGCGTGCTTCTACAACCTGCTCTTCCTCTGCTCCATCGGCCTCTTGTTCGTGGTCTTCGCCCGCCCCATCGTCCGGGCCTTCACTTCCGATCCGGTGGTGCTCGAGCATGGCGCCGGCTGCCTGCGGATCATCGCCGCCGGTTTCGCCTTCTACGCCTACGGGATGGTGCTCTCCCAGTCGTTCAACGGGGCGGGGGACACGGTCACGCCCACGGTGCTCAACCTGATCGTCTTCTGGCTGTGGGAGATCCCGCTGGCCTTCGTCCTGGCCAAGCTCGCCGGCCTGGGCCCGCGCGGCGTGTTCCTGGCGGTGGCCATCGCGTTCTCCACCCTGGCGGTTGCCGCGGGAGCGATCTTCCGGAAGGGGCGGTGGAAGCAGGTGGTGGTGTGACCGTTCCGTGGCAAGATGCCCCCATGTGCCGGAACATCCGCGTCCTCTACAATTTCCAGCCGCCCACCACGAAGGAAGAGATTCGGGCGGCTGCCCTGCAGTACGTGCGGAAGGTGAGCGGCCTGGGCAAGCCTCCCGCCGCAGATGTGGACGTCTTCGATCAGGCCATCGACGAGGTTGCCGCCGCCACCGGCCGGCTGCTGCGCTCCCTGAGCGCGCACACCACCGTGCGGACCCGCGAGGGCGAGAAGACGAAAGCCAGGGCGCGCTGGCTGAAACGGGAAGAGCAGTTGCGCGGCTGAGCTATCCGGCGCCCTTTGCCCAGGTATCCCGCAGCGGCACCACCAGGTTGAACACCGGCGCCCCCGCACGCGAGTCCTTGGGGTCCACGAAGTAATACCCCTTCCGCTCGAACTGGTACCTCTCCCCCGCCTTCGCCGCGGCCAGCGCCGGCTCCAGCCGCGCGCCCTCCACGACCTCCAGCGACCGGGGATTGATCTGCGTGCGGAAGTCCGTCTCGCCCGCCCCCGGGTTGGGAACGGCAAAGAGCCGCTCGTAGATCCGCAGCGTCGCCGGCACCGAGCGCTGCGCCGAGACCCAGTGGATGGCCCCGCCCACCTTCCGCCCGTCCTTGGGATTGCCCGAGCGCGTGTCGGGATCGATGGTGGCCCGCAGCGAGCTCACCTCGCCCGTGCGCGGATCCTTCTCCGCCCCTGTGCAGCGCAGGACGTACGCGTGCCGCAGGCGCACCTCCTTGCCCGGCGACAGCCGCCTCCAGCCCTTGACGGGAACCTCGAGGAAGTCCTCCTGCTCGATGAGGATCTCCCGGGTGAAGGGCAGCTTGCGCGTGCCCGCCTCGGGCGAGTCGGGCAGGAACGGCGCCGCGATCTCGTCCACCTTCCCCTCTTCCCAGTTCTCCACCACCACCTTCAAAGGCCGGTGCACGCACAGCGCCCGGGGCGCGGAGAGGTTGAGCATCTCCCGCTGCGTGTTCTCCAGAAGCTCCATCTCCACCGTGCTGTCCGCCTTGGCCACCCCGATGCGGTCGCAGAAGAGCCGGATGGCCTCGGCGGTGAACCCCCGCCGGCGCAGCCCGGCGATGGTGGGCATGCGCGGATCGTCCCAGCCGGAGACCAGCCCGTCCTGCACCAGCGAGTTGAGCAGCCGCTTGCTCATCACCGTGTAGGTGAGGTTCAGGCGGGCGAACTCGATCTGCCGCGGGCGCCGCGCCACCCCGATCTGCTCCAGGCACCAGTCGTAGAGCGGCCGGTGCGCCTCGAACTCCAGGGTGCAGAGCGAGTGGGTGATGCCCTCGATGGCGTCCGACTGCCCGTGGGCCCAGTCGTAGGTGGGGTAGAGGCACCACTTGTCGCCGGTGCGGTCGTGGTGCTCGCGGCGGATCCGGTACATCACCGGGTCGCGCAGGTTGAGGTTCGGCGAGGCCATGTCGATCTTCGCCCGCAAGGTGCGCGACCCGTCGGGAAACTCCCCCGCGCGCATGCGCCGGAGCAGATCCAGGTTCTCGGCCGGGGGCCGGTCGCGGAAGGGCGAAGGCGTCCCCGGCCGGGTGAGCGTACCCCGCGCCTGCCGCACCTCTTCCGCGCTCTGGTCGTCGACGTAAGCCTTGCCCTCGCGCACCAGCTTCTCCGCCCACTCGTAGAGCTGCTCGAAGTAGTCGGCCGCGTGGTACGAGTGCTCGCCCCAGTCGAAGCCCAGCCAGCGCACGTCCTCCTTGATGGCCTCGACGTACTCCGCCTCCTCCTTGGCCGGGTTGGTGTCGTCCATCCGCAGATGGCAGCGGCCGCCGTAGTCGCGGGCGATCCCGAAGTTGAGGCAGATGGACTTGGCGTGCCCGATGTGCAGATAGCCGTTGGGCTCGGGCGGGAAGCGGGTGACCACCAGCGTGTGCTTCTTCGAGGCCAGGTCGGCGTCGATGATCTGGCGGATGAAGTTGGTCGGGCGCGTCCCCTCGCTCACGTGGTGCCTGCGCGAGGAGGATTGGCTGGGGCGGTAGGAATCGAACCTACAAATGCCGGGGTCAGAGCCCGGTGCCTTACCGTTTGGCGACGCCCCATTGCAGGGGGCGGACTTTGCCCCAACTCCGGCAGCGGCGGCAAGCGCCTTCTGGCGCGATCAGGACGCCTGCACCTTGGAGGCGAGCAGGTCCAGGCGCTCGATCTTCGGGGACTGCGCCAGGAGCTCGCCAGCCTTCGCCATCAGCGCCGCGGCGATGGGGCCGTCGAGGTGGGCCTTGCGGCCGGACTCGTCGGCGAAGGCGTCGAAGATGCCGAACTCGCTCTTGCCGAACTTGAGCGCGAACCAGACGGGCGTCTTGCTCTCTCCCTGGGCCAGGGGGAGCGCCCCGGCGAGGAACTTCTCCAGCTCCGCTTCCTTGCCCGGCTTGGCGTGCAGGCGGACGAACAGGGCGACCTTGGTCATGGCTCCTCCCGCGGTGAGGATGATCCACGCAGATGCCCCGGCCGGGGGAAAGGTTCCGGGAAAAGCGCGTTTCAGCGGGAAGCCTGCATTGGCTTCGCGGACGGCGGGGGGACGGCCGCCGGGCGCGTCGACGATTGCCAGGCCCAGGCCAGCTCGGGCTGCTCCGGGTTGCGGCATTCCAGCGCCACCCGGTACCAGGCGGCCGCGTCGGGGGCGCGCGATTCCGCCGCCGCGCGGACGCCGAACCAGTACGGCGCCTCGCAGGGCCGCGATCCCTCGGTCGCCTCGTCGGCGAGGTCCTCCTCGGCGGTCTGGGCGAGCAGGTAGCGGGCGGCCCGCACTTCCCAGCTCGCGTAGGCGCCGGGGAGGCGAAGATAGCGGGCCAGCAGGGCCTTCCACTTCGCCAGCGGGTCGGCGACCTGGGCGAGCACCGCGTCTCGCCGCGCTCCCCGCTCCCCGCGCCGCGCCAGCGAGGCGGCGCGCAAGAGGAGGAGGCGATCGGCGAACGCGGGATCCGGAGGCCTGGCGGGGAGGAGCTCCCAGAGGGCGTCGTCGAAGCCCTCGCCGTAGGCGGAGCTGGCCAGCTCCTCGTCGACCACCGCGGGATGCCGGGGACCCACCTGCTTGCGCAGCCAGGACTCCGCGGCCTTGGCCCCCTTCGCCGCGCGCAGGGCCGTCCAGGCCTTGAACACCAGGCCCATGCTCTTCTCGGGCATCTTCTGATCCAGCAGCGCGTAGAGCTCGAAGGCCTGGGC
>DATKAG010000299.1:0-11407 GCA_035498355.1 Myxococcales bacterium
GCCCTGGCGGGAGGCCTGACCCATGCTCGCTCTCGTTCTCCTCGTCGCGGCCCCTGCCGCGAACGTCCCGGAGTTGCCCGCCGACGTGCCGGCCGGCGCCCTGAAGTACTCGGTGACCATCATGGGCCAGCCCGCCGGGCAGCAGGCGGTCTGGAGCGAGGGGGACAAGCTGCGCGTCTTCTACCAGTACAACGACCGGGGCCGGGGGCCGAAGACGTACTCCACCTACGCGCTGCAGGACGGCATTCCGCGGAGCGAGGAGGTGACCGGCAACGACTACCTGAAGGACGCGGTGAGCGAGAGGTTCGCCGTCGCCTCCGGGACGGCTTCCTGGAAGAGCAAGGCGGAGCAGGGCTCGAGGAAGCTGGCGAGCGCCGCCTTCTACGTGGCCATGTACGGGCCGCCCGCCGACCTCGCCCTTCTGGCGCGGGCCGCCCTGGACCGGGGCGGCAGCCTGGCGCTGCTTCCGGAGGGCGAGACGCGGGTGCGCAAGGTGCGCGACCTCGCCGTGCAGGCGGAGGGCAAGTCGCAAACCGTGGCGCTGTACGCGCTGACGGGGTTCGACTTCTCCCCCTCGTACCTCTGGCTCGACGAGCGGCGCGATCTGTTCGCCCAAGGGGGCAGCTGGCAGGCGGTGGTGCGCGAGGGCTGGGAGGCGGCCCTGCCGGCCCTGATCGAGGCGCAGCAGGAGGCGGACAAGGAGCGGTCGAAGGAGATCGCCGGCCGCCTCGCCCACCGGCCCCAGGGCAAGCTGGTGTTCCACGACGTGGGGCTGTTCGACGCGGAGATCGCGCGGGTGGTGCCGCACCAGGACGTGGTGGTCGACGGCGCGCACATCGTCACCGTGGGGCCCACCGGGCCCGCGCCCGCGGGGGCGGAGGTGATCGAGGGCAAGGGCAAGACGCTGCTCCCCGGCCTCTGGGACATGCACGCGCACGTGGGGGGCAACGACGGCCTGCTCAACCTGGCCGCGGGCGTGACCACGGTGCGCGACCTGGCCAACGATACCGACGAGCTGATGGCCCGCAAGAAGCGCATCGAGGAAGGCAGCGAGCTGGGCACCCGCATCGTCATGGCCGGCTTCATCGACGGCCCCGGGCCCTACCAGGGGCCCACCAAGGTGCTGGTGGCGGACGAGAAGGCCGGGCGGGAGTGGGTGGACAAGTACGCGGGGCTGGGGATGGTGCAGATCAAGCTCTACAGCTCGCTCAAGCCCGGGCTGGTGGCCCCCATCGCCGAGGAGGCGCACAAGAAGGGGCTGCGGGTCTCCGGCCACATCCCGGCGGGGCTCACCGCGGCCGAGGCGGTGAAGCTGGGCTACGACGAGATCCAGCACGTGAACTTCCTGGTGCTCAACTTCATGCCCGACGTGAAGGAGACGCGCACCCCGGCCCGGTTCCTCGAGCCGGCGAAGCGGGCCGCGGATCTGGACCTGAAGTCGGCGCCGGTGCGCGAGTTCATCCAGCTCCTGCTCGACCGGCACACCACCCTCGACCCCACCCTGGGGGCGTTCGAGAGCCTCCTCCTCGATCGCCCGGGGCAGGTCTCGGTGGGCTACCGGGCCATCGCCGACCGGCTGCCGGTGCAGATCCGCCGCGGCTTCCTGGCCGGCAGTCTGCCCGTGCCGCCGGGGATGGACGCCCGCTACAAGGCCTCCTGGAAGAAGATGCTGGGCCTGATCCGCGAGCTGTACACCCGCGGGGTGCCCATCGAGGCAGGCACCGACTCGGTGCCGGGCTTCGGCCTGCACCGGGAGCTGGAGCTGGACGTGGAGGCCGGCATCCCCGCTCCGGCGGTGCTGCGCAACGCAACGCTGGGCGCCGCGCACGTCATGGGCTTCGATCACCAGCTCGGCTCGGTCCGGCCGGGCAAGCTGGCCGACCTGGTGCTGGTCGACGGCGACCCTTCGGTCCGCATCTCGGACGTGCGCAAGACCGCGCTGACGGTGAGGGACGGGGTGGTCTACCGGCCGGCGGAGCTGTACGGGGAGCTGGGAGTCCGGCCCTAGCGGTTCGATTGCAGAAGAGACGGTTGCCAACTATACTTTCAAATGAAAGGAACGTCGGCCGTGCAACCCATCGCCCGCCGCCACCCCGCCGCCACCGCCGTCCTGGCCAAGGGGATGGTGCGCGCCGCCGAAGCGCTGGGGCTCTCCCAGGCCGAGGTGGCCGCCATCCTCGGCTCCAGCCCCGCCAGCGTCTCCCGCACCTTCAAGGGCGGCCGGCCGCTCGAGCCCGCCTCCGCCGAAGGCCGCCATGCCCTGCTCCTGGTGCGCGTCTTCCGCAGCCTGGACACCCTGGTGGGCGGCGACGCGGAGAAGGCGCGCCTCTGGCTGCGCGCGGCCAACCGCCACCTGGGAGGCCCGCCGCTGCGGCTCTTGCACACCACCCAGGGGCTGGTTCACGTCGCGGAATATCTGGACGCCGTGCGGGGGACGCTCTAGCTCGTGGATGCTGCCCGGCTCCCGCGCCTCCTGCGCGCCGCCGCGCGCCCGCTTTCGGGCCGCTTCCGGCGGGTGGTGGAGGCGCAGTTCCGCAACTCCACCCGCAAGCTGGTCGACTCCGACGAGGAGCAGCGGATTCTCGAGGAACTGCTCGACGCCCGCGCCAAGCTGCCCGTCCCCGAGGGCTTCGCCGGGGTCCACTACCTCCTCTACACGCCCTTCCGCCATCCTCCCCTGCGCAACGGGTCCCGCTTCGGCACCCGGAGCGAACGGGGCATCCTCTACGGGGCGCGCGAGCTGTCCACCGCTTTCGCGGAGGTGGCGTACTACCGGCTGGTGTTCCTGGAGGGCAGCGCGGCCCCGCTCGCGCCCCTGACGGTGGACCTGACCGCCTTCTCCTTCCGCATCGCCGCCGCCCGGGGCGTGGACCTGACCGCGGCGCCCTTCCGCGCCTTCGAGCGGAGGATCTCCTCGCCCGTCTCCTACCGGGACTCGCAGCGGCTGGGGAGGAAGATGCGGGAGGAAGGGGTGCAGGCCTGCCTCTACGTGAGCGCCCGGGCGCGCGGGCGGGCGGTCAACCTGGCGGTGCTGGACAACGTCTTCCGCCCCCCGCGTCCGCTGGACGAGCAGCGCTGGTCCTGCGTCGCGGAGCCCCGGCGGGTGGAGATCCGCGCGCAGCGGCTGCTGGGACGGCCCGGGTTGCACGCGTTCGAGCGCGAACAGTTCCTGGTGGGGGGCAAGCTTCCGGCCCCGGCGCTCTGACCGCCCGGGGCGCTCCCTCCTCACTGACAGTGTCGAAAATGCGCGATCCTTCACCTGCCCTGCCTTGCGCCCGCGGACTTCCTCCCTATCGTTTCGCCGCGCGAACAGGCGCTCGGAGACCGCATGAGCGAAGTGCGCCCCATCCTGGCCCGGCGGGTGCTGGTGGTGGACGACAACGAGGACGCGCTGGAGATGCTGGCCGAGGTGCTGCGCGCCGCCGGGCACGAGGTGCGCGGGGCGGCCGACGGCCCCTCCGCCCTGGAACTGGCCAGCGAGTTCCGGCCGGAAGTGGCGGTCCTCGACCTGGGGCTGCCCCTGATGGACGGCTACGAGCTGGCCTCCCGCCTCCGCCTGCAGTTGGGCGGCTTCTGCCCCGTGCTGGTGGCCCTGAGCGGATACGGGCAGGAGTCGGATCGGGCGCGGAGCACGGCGGCCGGCTTCGCCCTGCACCTGGTGAAGCCGCTGGAGACCTCGGAGCTGCTGGCGGCCATCGATCGGCAGATGCCCTTCTAGGGGATCCCCAGTTGCGCCTTCGCCGCCTGGATGGTGTTCGACAAGAGATAGGCGATGGTCATGGGCCCCACGCCGCCGGGCACCGGGGTGATGGCCCGCGCCCGCCGTGCCGCCGGGGCGAACTCCACGTCGCCCAGAAGCTTGCCCGCCGGGTTCCGGTTGATCCCCACGTCGATCACCGTCGCGCCGGGCTTCACCCACTCGCCGCGGATCATCTCCGCCTTTCCCACCGCCGCCACCAGCACGTCGGCCGCCGCCACTTCCCCGGCCAGGTCTGCGGTGCGGGAGTGCGCCAGGGTGACCGTGGCGTGGCGCTCGAGGAGCATCATCGCCACCGGCTTGCCCACGATGTTCGAGCGCCCCACCACCAGCGCGCGCGCCCCTTGCAGGCGCGCCCCCGACTCGTCGAGCAGCCTCAGGATCCCCAGGGGCGTGCAGGGGCGCAGCCCGGGGCGCCCGGTGAAGAGCGCCCCGGCGCTGTGGGGGCCGAAGCCGTCCACGTCCTTCTGCGGGGCCAGGGCGTCCAGCACCTCGTCCGCCGGGATGTGTCTGGGCAAGGGAAGCTGCACCAGCACGCCGTGCACCCGCGGGTTGGCGTTCAGCTCGCGCACCCGGTCCAGGAGATCTTCGGCCGGGGTCGACTCCGGGAGCAGGTGCTCGAACCCCGCCATCCCCGTCTCGTGGCAGGCCTTCACCTTCCCCCGCACGTAGACCTCGCTCGCCGGATCGTTCCCCACCCGGATCAGCGCCAGCCCCGGGGTGACGCCGGCGCGCGCCTGGATCTCCTTCACCGCCAGGGCGACCTCCGCCCGCACCTTGGCGGCGATCGCCTTCCCGTCGATGATCACTGCGGCTTGTGGCACACCGCCTCGAGGTTGTGCCCGTTCGGATCGATCACGAACGCGCCGTAGTAATTGGGGTGGTAGTCCTTGCGGATCCCCGGCTTGCCGTTGTCCGTCGCGCCCGCGGCGATGGCGGCCTTGTAGAACGCGTCCACCGCCTTCCGGTCCTTCGCCTGGAAAGCGAGGTGGAGGGGCTCCTGCTTGCCCGGGGCGATCCACAGGTCCGGCTTCTTGTCCGCCCCCAGCCCGGTGAAGTCGCCGTACTCCATCAGAACTTCGTAGCCGAGCGGCTCCAGCGCCTTGGCGTAGAAGGCCTTGCTCTTCTTCGCATCCTGCACCTTGACCGTCAGATGGTCGATCATGGGCGCGCCTTCTAGCACTGTGCTAGTTAGCGCGCCATGCCGGACTCGCCGAAGAGCGTCTTCATCACCGGAGCATCGAGCGGACTAGGCCGCGGCCTGGCGCTGCACTACGCGAAGAAGGGGGCGACCGTGCACGCGGCCGCCCGCCGCGAGGAGGAGCTGCGGAAGCTGGCCGCCGAGGCTCCCGAGGGCAGCGTGGTCCCCGTGCCCCTCGACGTGCGGGACCTGGACGCGCTGGTTGCGGCCATCCACCGCGCCGAGGGAGCGTCGGGCGGCGCCCTGGACCTGGTGATCGCCAACGCGGGGGTGGGCAAGCCCACCTCCGCCCGGAAGATGGACTGGTCGGCGGTGCGCTGGATCCTGGAGGTGAACGCCACCGCCGCCTGCGTGACGGTGGCGGCCGCGCTCCCCGCGATGGTGGAGCGCAACGCGGGCCAGGTGGTGATGATCTCCTCGCTGGCCGCGTTCCGCGGGATGCCGGGAAACGCCGCCTACTGCGCCAGCAAGGCGGCGGTCTCCATCTTCATGGAGAGCGTGCGCGTCGACTTGCAGAAGACCCGGGTGCGCGCCACCACCATCTACCCGGGGTTCGTGAAGACGGAGCTGACGGCCAAGAACAAGTTCCCCATGCCGTTCCTCATGGACCTGGACCAGGCGGTGCGGGTGATGGCCAAGGGGATCGCCCGGGGCGCGAAGACCATCGCCTACCCGCTGCCCATGGTCGCTCTCACCCGCTGGCTGGGCGCCGTGCCCCGCGGCATCTACGAGCCCATGGCCGGCAGGATGAAGGGGTTCTAGCCGCTCCCGCCGGGGCGGGGCTGCGGCTCGCTCGCATGGGCTCCTTGGCGCCGGCCGACGGGATGCGAGCGGCGCTCCTGCCGGACGCCGGGGCGCGCACGGCGCAGGTCGCGGCGCTGGCGTTCGGCGCGGCGCTCCTGGTGGCGCCCTGGCTGGGCCACTTCGACGACACCGACGCCCAGCTCTACCAGGTGGTGATCCGCAAGATGGCGGAGCGGAAGAGCTGGCTCGATCCCGCCTACCTCGACCACCTCTACCCGCACTTCCGCGAGCACCTTCCCTTCGGGCTCTGGCCCTTCGCCGCGGCGGACCTGCTCGCCGGACCGTGGGCGGCCCGGGCACTGGCCGCGCTCTTCTCCCTGGCCACCCTGGCGCTGGTCGCCGTTCTCGGCCGGCGCCTTCTGGGGCCCTGGCCGGCCGTGGTCTCCACCCTGGCGCTGGCCGCCACCGAGACGTTCTTCCGCTACGGCGGCGCCACCCGCCTCGATCCGCTGCTGGTCCTGCTCGCCAACGCCGCCGCCGCTCCGGTCCTCCTCGGCCGCGCCTTTCCCTGGGCGTCCGCGGTGCCGCTGGCCGCGCTGGCGGTGCTGGTGAAGGGGCCCTTCGGCGCCGTGCCGCTGGCCGCCGCCTGCGGGGCCCGGGCGATCCTGGACCGATCGCCCAGGCTGCTCTATTCGGGAGCGCTGGCGGCGGCGATCGCCTTGCTCCCCGCGGCCGCCTTCGTCGCCCTGGCCCCGGGATGGTGGGAGACCTACGGCCGCAGCCAGCTCTTCGGCTCCGCCCTGGGCACCCGCGCCGACGGATCGCTCGCGCCCTGGTTTCCCCTCGTCACCGTCGCCGGACGCTTCTGGCCGGGGCTGCCGCTGCTGCTGGCCGGTGCCACCCTGGCCCTCCGCTCCCGCTGGCCCAAGGCGCGCCTGCCCTGCCTCTTCGCGGCGCTGCAGATCGCGCTCCTCTGCCTGCCCTCGCGGAAGGTGTGGAACCACGTGCTCGTGGCCTATCCCGCCCTCGCCCTGGCCGCCGGGTGCGCCGCGCTCCCGCTGGCGGACTGGCTGGCCGCGCGGCGCAAGGCGCTCGCGGGAGGCTGCGTGGCGCTCGCCGCGCTGGCCTGGATATCCGCCCCGGCGCTGGGGCGCCTGGTGGATGGCCCGCCCTGCGTGGCGGCGCGGGAGTTCGCCGGGGAGCTGGACGCGCTGGAGCCCGGGGAGCCCATCCTGGTGGCCTCCTCGCCCACCTCCTGGCGCATGCTGGCGGAGCTCGCGGCGGAGCGGCGGCTGGAGCCGGACCCGCGCCCCGCGCTGCCGGCGGGGACCGCGGCGCTGCCGCGGCTGGCGCTGGTGCAGGAGCCGGACATCTCCACGGCCGGGTGGGCGGAGCTGGCGCGGGCGAGAGGGTGGGTGCTGGTCAGGAACGTGGCGAGGTAGCGGGGGGTGCGTCCACGGCCACGTCGCCGTCGCCGTCCACGTCAACGTTCTTGCTTCTGATGCAGCGGCAGCCGCACCTCGAACGTCGCGCCTTGTCCCGGCGCGCTCCGCACGCTCACCTCGCCGCCGTGGAGCTGGACGAGCTCGCGGACGATCCACAGGCCCAGGCCGTAGCCGCCGCGCTCGCGGGAGGGGCCGCGCTCGAAG
Source organism: Myxococcales bacterium (assembly GCA_035498355.1). Classification (GTDB taxonomy): domain Bacteria; phylum Myxococcota; class Myxococcia; order Myxococcales; family 40CM-4-68-19; genus 40CM-4-68-19. The sequence continues at coordinate 7,352 of DATKAG010000299.1, forward strand.
CGCTGGAAGACCTGCTCCAGGTCCTCCGCCGCGATGCCCGGGCCGTGATCGGTCACGCTGATCACCGCCTGCGCGCCCGACTTGCGCACCGAGACGCGCACGGGCTTTCCCGCGCCGTGGGCCATGGCGTTGGAGAGCAGGTTGCTCAGCACCTGGTCGACGCGCACCGGGTCGAACAGGCCGGGCACGGGCTCGGGCGCGTCCAGCTCCACCGCGCTGCCCCGCGCCCCCGCCTCGTCGATGGAGCGCTGCAGTCCTTGCCGTACCAGGGCCGAAAGGTCCAGCTCCTGGAAGTGCAGGATCACCTTCCCCGCGTCGAACTGCGTCCGGTCGAGCAGGTCCTCCACCAGCCGGGTCATCTGCTGTACGTCGGAGACCGAGCGGCGGATGGCGTGCACCATCGCCTCGCGCTCGAAGTTGCGGTCCTGGGCGCGCTGGAGCTGCACGTCCAGCGTCAGCCGCAGGGCCTGGAGGAGCCCGCGGATGTCGTGCGAGGTCATGGAGAGGAACTCGTCGCGGGTCTGCAGGGCCCGCTCCGCCACCCGCTCGGCCGTGCGCGCCCGCAGGAGCGCCTGCACGGTGGCGAGGAGGAGCTCGGGCTCCACCGGCTCGGTGAGGTAGGCGTCGGCGCCGGACTGCAGGCCGAAGGCGCGGTCGGACTCGTCGGTGAAGCTGGCGGAGAGCTGGAGGATGGGGATGGAGCGCGTCTCCGGATCGGCCTTCAGGCGGTCGGCCACCTCGGGGCCGAGGAGGTCGGGCATGTGCACGTCGAGCACCATCAGATCCGGGCGCTGGCGCGCCAGGCGCAGGGCGTCGGCGCCGCAGGTTCCCTCGATCACGTTGAAGCCCGCGCGCTCGAGGATGCGCCGGGTGGCCAGGCGGGTCCCCTCGGTGTCGTCGATCACCGCGATGGTGCCGGGGTCGTGCACGGCGCGCAGTGTAGTCGGGCGATCGGTCTGCTGTCGAAGAGCAAGGCACGTCGCGGCGGGGGCAGCCGGTCGGGCGCCCCTTTGAGCGTGGTGCGTCATTTCACTGTCAGTGCGTGGTGATCCGGACCCATCGGGAGAATGGTCCCGCGCCATGCGCAGCTTGCCGGATCGGGCACCCAGGGTCGTTTCATGAGCGTGGCGCGCGTCTTGATCGTCGAGGATTTCGCCGACTCCCGCGAGATGTACGTGGAGTTCCTTACGGCGAACGGGTTCGATGTGTGCGAGGCGGAGGACGGCCTCGCCGCGCTCGCCTCCATCGAAGGCTCCCGTCCGGACCTGGTGGTGCTGGACGTGGCCCTGCCCAGGATGGACGGCCTCTCCGTGCTGCGGCGGCTGCGCGCCGACCAGCGGTATGCCTCCATGCCGGTACTGACGCTCTCCGCCAGCCTGGGCGTGGACTACCAGCGCATCGCCCTGGCGGCGGGGGCCACCGAGGCGCTGGAGAAACCCTGCCTGCCGGAGGAGCTCCTGGCGGCGGTGCGGAAGGCGCTCAAGGCGGAACGTTGAACGCCAGCGTCGAGCGCTGGAACTCCAGCTCCGCGTAGCAGAAGTCGCCTTCCTCCAGGCGCCAGACGGCCCGCCCGCCGGCCGCCACGGGACGCCCGTCCACCTCCGTCATCCCGGAGACCGGCGTGCTCCAGCGGGCCCGGCGCAGCTCCTTGCCGCTGGCGAGCCAGCGATCCTCCGTCTCGAAGTCGACCGGGGCGCCGCGGCCGTCGATGCGCACCCTGGCCCGGGCGGTGCGGCCATGGTCGGTGACCGCCAGCTCGAAGCAGTCGGCGTCCACCCCGCGGAAGGCCACCGGGCCGCCCAGGAGCATGGAGGGCGCGAGCAGCGCCCCGTCGTTCAGCCAGGTGACCAGCTCGCCCAGGTCGAGCTCGGGCCCCTGGCCGTCCTGGACGGTGAAGAGGTCGAGGGGGCGCACCTGCATGCGGCCCCGGCCCTCGCGGTAGGTGTCGCGCCCGATCACGGGCAGGACGCGAGCCACTCGCACCGCCAGGTAGAACAGCCGGGCGATGGGCTCGCGCGCGTCGTACTGCCAGGCGCTGGCCTTCATCCAGGCGGCGCCGGGCCGCGTGCGGAACCTCCCCCGGGCGGCGGCGCGGAACGACTCGACCCGGGGATGCTCCAGCACCCGCATGAAGCGCAGGTAGCGGCGGGCAGGCTCGGGCAGCGGCGCCAGCTCGCTGGCCGCCACGGCGCGGGGGGCGGGCGGCGCGGGGAGGCGGGCTTCGGCGCGGAGCTTTTCCAGGAGGCTCATGAGTATCCCGGTTGATTCATGCGCCATGCCATCGTCCACGGCCACGTCGCCGTCCACGTCGCCGTTACGTCGACGTTGACGTCAACGACCACGTCAACGAGCACGTCGGTGCATGTCGGGCACGCACGATTTTCGGCTCCCAGGCAAATTCGTCCGGGAGCGAACGACTGGCTTGGGGGCGCTTGCGGGTGGGTGGGCAGGGCGCCACGCTGCCTTTGGAGGTGGGTCATGGCCGTCGTCTGGTCCGCGATCTGCGCTCTCTCGGCGCTGGCGGCGGCAGCGCTGCAGTCGCAGTCCGCCGGGCCCGGGCCGCAGATGCGCACGTATTCGCTGCCCGGTCACGGGTACATCCGCTACGAGGTGCTGCCGGAAGACGACGAGTCCGAGCCGGGCGAAATGATCGTCGTCCACGAGGAGCGCAGGAGCGCGCCCCCTCCGGCCCTCACCCCGCTGGAGGAGCCGGCGGAAATCGCACCCCCGCCCCCGCACGGGGAACGTCCCGCCTGCTCCCGGCTGCGCGCCCAGCTGCTCGCCCGCCTCTTCGAGGTCCAGGGCATGCAGGTGGAGCCGGAGTTCGCCGTCTGGCTGGAGCGCAACCTCGCCCTCGGCACCCGCGGCGCAAACGCCATCCTGTTGGGCGGCGACCCACTGCTGCTGAGCGCTCTCAAGGCCGACACGATCGCCCGCGGCCTGGCCGAGGATCTCGCCCGCTGCGAGCAGCAGTAATCCAAGCCGCAAGACGTCGACGTGATCGTGGACGGCGACGGCGACGTGGCCGTGAACGAAACCACGCTCACCCCCGCTTCAGCGCCTCCCATATCCGCCCCGCCGCCCGCTCCCCCGCCTCCCCCCGCGCGGCGCCGCGCAGGAGCTCCTCCACCTTGGCCGCGAATCCTGCCGGTTCCTCCCGCTCTTCCGCCGCCCCGCCCAGGGAAAAGGGCTCGCCCCGCAGCGCGCTCTCCGCCAGCGCGCGCACCGCCACGCTGGCCTTCACCACCGCCGGCCCCAGCCCCGCTTCCTCCGCCTTGCGCCCCAGCTCCAGCGGAGGAATCCCCAGCGCCGCGAGCAGCGCGACCGTCGCCTCCGCTTCCTCCAGCAGCGCTTCCGCCCGGGCCAGGTCGGCGCGGGAGGCGAAGGCGCGCGGCCGGCGCTGGCCCGGCTCGTGGAAGGAAGGCCGCTGTTTCAGCAAAGCCTGCACCGTGCTCTCCAGGGGCTCGTCCAGCACCGTCGCGCTCTGCGCCTGGGGCAGGCGGGCCTGGGCGGCGAGCTTGCGCGCCCGCGACTGCAGCCGGTACGCCTCGCCCATCGCCGCCTGGAAGATGGCCCGCACCGGCCGCCCGGCGAGGGCCCCGGCCGCGCGCTCCGCATCTCCGCCGGAGATCAGCTCCAGCCCCAAAGAGAGGGTGGCCCGCGCGTCCCGCAAGGCGTCGCGCACCTCGTCGGCGTCGTCGAGCGGCACCTTGTTCGCCACCAGGGCCGCGTTGGCCGCGTACACCGCCGACTCCTCGGCCCGCTCCAGCTCCGCGCCGGAAAGCCGCTCCAGCGCCGCATCCAGCAGGGGCCGTGCGGGGACGGCCAGGGCCTGCGCCTGGGAGGCCGGGACGGCGCGAGCTTCGGCCTGCGCCGGGCGGGCGTAGAAGGAGACCGCCTCCTCGAAGGCCGGGATCCCCGCGTCGCGCAGCCGGCCGTCGCGCCACCTTCGCGCCGTCTCCTCCAGCTCGCTGGGCACCTCCCAGCGGATGCTCTCGATCAGCCGGCCGGCGCCGAAGGGATCCTGGGCGTAGAGGTCCTCGATGAGCTGGCGGA
>DATKAG010000300.1:0-8261 GCA_035498355.1 Myxococcales bacterium
CCCCGGGTGAACAGCGCTTTGCGCGCCTTGTGCGATCTGCCGATCTTCAGCGACGACATCCGGCTCCCCTGGAAACGCTAACGGCTCACGCGCTCTCGCGCTCTTCCCGTTCCGCCTCCGCCGCCGGCCCCTGCTTGGGCACCGGCAGGGCGCCCGACTCGGCCAGGATGCGCCGCAGCTCGTCCCCCTCGATCACCTCAGTCTGCAGCAGCCGGGCGGCCACCCGGCCCAGCGCCTCCCGGTGGCGCACCACCAGGTCCCGGGCCCGCTGCATCGCCTCCTCCACCAGCCGCGAGACCTCCTGGTCGATGCGGCGCTGCGTGCGCTCGCTGTAGCTCTTGTCGGAGAGGCCCGCCAGCCCCTCGGCCCCGCGGAGGAAGGGCGAGCGGCCCCGCTCGGCGTAGCTCACCGGCCCCAGCGCGTCGCTCATCCCGTACTCGGTGACCATCAGCCGGGCGATCTCGGTGGCCTGCTTGAAGTCGTTGGAGGCGCCGGTGGAGATGGAGCCCACCACGATCTCCTCCGCCGCCCGGCCGCCCATCAGCCCCGCCATCTTGTCCAGCAGCTCCTCGCGCGACATGAGGTAGCGGTCCTCCAGCGGGAGCTGGAGCGTGTAGCCCAGCGCCGCCAGCCCGCGGGGGATGATGGAGATCTTGTGCACCGGCTCGGAGTGCGCGCAGAGGCTGGAGACCAGGGCGTGCCCCGACTCGTGGTAGGCGACGATCTCCTTCTCCTTCTCGTTCATCCGCCGGTTCTTCTTCTCCAGGCCCGCCACCACCCGCTCGATGGCCTCCATGAAGTCGGCCATCACCACCTTGTCGCGGTCCTTGCGCGCCGCCAGCAGGGCCGCCTCGTTCACCACGTTGGCCAGGTCGGCGCCGGCGAACCCCGGGGTGCGCGCCGCCACCAGTTTCAGATCCACGTCCGCCCCCAGCTTCACCTCGCGGGAGTGGATGCGGAGGATCTCCTCCCGCCCCTTGCGGTCCGGCCGATCGACCAGCACCTGCCGGTCGAAGCGCCCGGGTCGCATCAGGGCGGGATCGAGGATCTCCGGCCGGTTGGTGGCGGCCAGCACGATCAGCGCGGTGCGGGAGTCGAAGCCGTCCATCTCCGCCAGCATCTGGTTGAGGGTCTGCTCCCGCTCGTCGTGGCCCCCGAACATGCCGGCGTTGCGGCTCTTGCCGATGGCGTCCAGCTCGTCGATGAAGATGATGGCCGGCGCCTTGGAGGCGGCCTGCTGGAAGAGGTCGCGCACCCGCGCCGCGCCCACCCCCACGAACATCTCCACGAACTCCGAGCCGGAGAGGCTGAAGAAGGGCACCCCGGCCTCGCCGGCCACCGCCCGGGCCAGAAGCGTCTTGCCCGTGCCCGGGGGGCCCACCAGCAGGACGCCCTTGGGGATGCGCCCGCCCAGGCGGCGGAACTTGGAGGGCATCTTGAGGAACTCGACGATCTCCTTCAGCTCGTCGGCCGCCTCGTCCACCCCGGCCACGTCCTTGAAGGTGACCCCGGTGTTCGCCTCCATGTAGACCCGGGCCTTGGTCTTGCCGAAGGACATCACCCCCGGCGGCCCTCCCGGCATGCCGCCGGACATCCGCCGGGTCAGCCAGGAGACGAAGAGCAGGCCGATGCCGATGGGCACCACCAGCATCCAGATCATGTCGCTCATCCCGCTCTCGGAGACGGCGTCGTACTCGATGTGCTTGTCCTGGAGCGTCTTCACCAGGGTGGTGTCGCCGGAGACCCGCACCGCGAACCAGGGCAGCTCTCCCTTGCCCTGGGCGCCCGCGCCCTTCGGGTAGCACTTCACCCACTCGTTGCTCAGGACCACCTTCTGGCAGCCGCCGCTCTCCACCCGCTCCAGCAGGCGGCTGTAGGTCACCCGCTGGAACCCGGCGTCCTGGAAGAGCGAGCGCAGGAGCAAGAAAGCCACCAGGAGGAGCAGCACGTAGACCAGCGGAGAGCCGAAGCGCGGACCGGAGCCCGGCTGCTTGTCGAGCTTCTTGCCGCGCGGATTGGGCTTCCCCATCGCCATGCGAACGGCCCCTCCCCGGGAAGGACGTGAATTCCCCCGAGAAAGGGTAACGACGGGCCGCCGATTCGGCAGGCCGCGTCAGTGGGTCAGATCGAGCAGCTGGGCGACCGTCTTCTCGTCCGCTGCAGGGAACTCGTACTTGTCCATCTCCTGCGGCGAAACCCAGCGGTGGTCGTGCACGCGCTTGTGGTTGATCTCGCCCTGCACCAGCTGGCAGCGGTAGACGCGGAAGTCGATGTCGTAATGCGGATAGCTGTGCTGCACGTGGATCACCCGGTCGCCCACGTCCACGTCGATCTCCATCTCCTCCTTCAGCTCCCGGGCCAGGGCACCTTCGTCGGATTCCCCTTCCTCCACCCGCCCGCCGGGGAATTCCCAGAGGAGCGGGAGCGTTGCCGTCGGGCGGCGCTGCGTGATCAGGTACTTGCCGTCCCGTTCGATCATGGCGGCGACGACGCGGATGCGATGTGGCATGACCCCCGACGATAGATCCCCATGGAGCAGGCGGCAAGGCGGGCGCCAGCTCTCTTGCCTGCGGGACGGCATGGCTTCATCTTGGAGTCGGACATGCGGACCGCAGCGCTGATCGCCTTCCTCTCCCTCTTCGCCGGACCGGCGCTGGCCAAGGGCAAGCCGCCCAAGGCGCCCGCCAGGCCCGCGCCGGAAAAGGCCAAGCCCGCCCCGCTCTGCGCCGGCGACTACGCGGACGCTCTGCCCGCGGAGAAGGCCGCCGCCATCCTCGACGCGGTCAAGGAGCCCTTCGTCTTCGCCATCCGCAACACCGCCACCTACGAGCACGTCTACTACGGGCGCGAGGGCAAGCTGCGCCGGGCCTACCTGCGTTCGGTCGTGCACGGGACGGGCTTCGCCTATCGCGTCGTCAACGGCGAGACCTGGCTGGTGACCAACGAGCACGTGGCCAGCCAGCCGGAAGTGACCGACGACGACCACCCGGTGGAGGGCGTGCCGCCCGGCTCGAAGAAGGTGCGCGAGCAGCTGAAGATCGTTCGCGACGAGACCGACGACTACGAGCCGGGCCACGTGGCGCTGACCAAGGCGCTCTCCGACCCGCAGGCGGACATCGCCGTCCTCAAGGCGCGCAAGCAGCTAGCCGTGATGCCCTACCGGATGGGCCGTTCGGGCGCCCTGCGCCCGGGGAACCTGGTGCAGGTGCGCGGCTTCCCCCTGGGCGCCTTCGCGGCGCTGAACACGGGGAAGGTGCTGAACGCCTTGACCCACGACTCCGAGCGGGCCTGGAACCACGCGGACTTCATGATCGACGCCCTGCTCTCCTCCGGGAGCAGCGGCAGCCCGGTGTTCGCCGTCTCCTGCCGCACCTCGGAGCCGGAGCTGGTGGGCATCTACCACGCCGGCTACACCGACGCGGCGGCCCTGAACGCGGTGGTGGCCCTGGATCAGCTCCGCGAGGAGCTGGAGACGCTGAAAGTGCCCAGGCGCGATCCCGCGGCCCTGGCCGACGTCACCGCCCAGGACCGCGACCGGCTGGTGAAGCAGCTCTTCTCCGAGACCTCGCGCAGCCTCACCTTCCCCTTCGGCGGGCGCTCGGTGGTGGCCACGCTGGTCGATCCCCAGACCCTGCGTTTCTCCGTGCTGGACGACGACTACCCGCTCTCCACCAAGGAGACGATGGCCCTGGTGGACCGGGGCCACAACGGCTTCGGGACCCTCGACGCCATCGTGGTGCCGGTCGACGGGCAGCCCACCGAGGCCCCCTCCCAGGTGCTGGAGGGCGAGGTGCGCGAGCACTTCGAGCGCCTCTACGACTCGCTCTGGCGGCAGGTGATCGGGGTGGTGGACTACCGGGCCCGCCTCGCCCGGGGGCGGCTGAGCGCGGACGCCTTCGCCGAGGCGCAGGCGGCGCGGCAGAGGCTGCGCAAGCGCACCGTGGAGCAGAAAGAGCTATTGAATATCTGCGCTTTCGAGGCCGATCGGGCGAGCTTCGGCGCGGCCCGACCGCAGATCGCCGCACCGGCGCCCACCTCGACGCAGCCCAGCGTCTCGGCCGCCGACGTGGTCCCGCCCGCAAAAGCGCCCTGAGCCCGGCGGCGGGTTACGCTGGGGCATGCTCGCCTGGCTGCTCCTCGCGGCAGCGGCGCTCGCGCTGCTGCTCCTGGTCCAAGGCCTGCGGCGCGTCCGCCGCCGCCCGGCGCGGAAGTCCGCGACCACCCGGTACCCGGTGGTGCTGGCCCACGGCTTTCTCGGCTTCGACGAGATCGGCGTGGGCGAGCGCAAGCACCTCTATTTCCGCGGCGTGGGCCCGCACCTGGAAGCCATGGGCGCGCGGGTCTACAGCCCGCGCGTCCCGCCCGCCTCCACCGTCGCCGTGCGCGCCCAGAGGCTGGCGGACCTGATCCGTGAGCTGCCCGATGAGCGGGTGAACATCGTCGCCCACAGCATGGGCGGCCTGGACGCCCGCTACGCCATCTCGCGCCTGGGGCTGGGAGCGAAGGTGGCCTCGCTCACCACCATCGGCACCCCGCACCTCGGCACCCCGCTGGCCAACCCCGGCAACGCGCTCTTCGGAACCGTCTCTCGCGTGCTGCGGCACTTGTTCGACCTGGTGGCCTTCGGCGATTTCACCAGGGAGGGAATGAAGCGCTTCAACGCCGATGTGACCGACGATCCGCAAGTCGCCTACCAGAGCGTGGTGGGCCGCAGCCGCCGCTGGCGCACCCATCCGTTGCTCTGGCCCACGCACCTCTACCTGGCGCAGCACTCGGGGGCGAACGACGGCGTGGTGCCGGCGGACTCCCAGCGCTGGGGCGTGGTGATGCGCGAAGTCGACGCCGACCACTGGGCCCAGATCGGCTGGTCCTCGGGCTTCGACGCCAAGTCGCTGTACGAGGATCTCCTCCGCGAGCTGCGCGGCCGCGGGTTCTAGAAAAACCTGTATTGTGTCCCCGGATTTTCGGGGAGACCGTGGCCTCGATCACCTTCCTCGGCGCCGCCCAGACCGTGACCGGGTCGCGGCACCTGCTCACGACCTCGTCCGGCAAGAGGGTGCTGATCGATGCCGGCCTCTTCCAGGGGCGCAAGGAGCTGCGGGAGCGCAACTGGGCGCCCTGGACGGCCGGCAAGTTGGACGCGGTGATCCTGACGCACGCGCACATCGACCACACCGGGTTCCTTCCCCGGCTCTGTGCGCAGGGGCTGGTGGGGCGCGTGATCTGCACCGAGGGCACCCGCGACCTGGCCGGGTTGCTCCTCCCGGACAGCGGGCACCTGCAGGAAGAGGAGGCCCAGTACGCGAACAAGCGCGGGTTCAGCAAGCACCAGCCGGCGCTGCCCCTCTACACCGCGGCCGACGCGGAGGCGGCGGTCCGGCGGCTGGAAGCGTTTCCCTACGGCGCGCCGGTCGAGGTGGTGGACGGGGTGCAGGTCACTTTCCACCGCGCGGGGCACATCCTGGGAAGCTCCTTCCTCGATCTGCGGGTGGAGGGAAAGCGCGTCCTCTTCAGCGGCGACGTGGGGCGGCGGGGCAATCCGCTCTTGGCCGATCCCGAGGATCCCGTGCAGGCCGACGCCATGCTGCTGGAGTGCACCTACGGCGATCGCACCCACCCGCCAGGCCCGGCGGCGGAGGCGCTGGCGCAACAGATCCTCCAGGCGGTCTCCCGCGGGGGCCCGCTGCTGATCCCTGCCTTCGCCGTCGGGCGCACGCAGGAGATCCTCTTCCTCTGGCGGCAACTGGAGTCCGAGGGGCGCATCCCCCGCCTCTCGCTCTTCGTGGACAGCCCGATGGCCACCGACGCCACCCCCATCTACCTGCGCCATCCCGAGGATCAGTCGGATCAGGTGCGCTCGCTCTTGCGACAGAAGATCCGCCCGCTGCAGCCCGCTCGCCTGCAGTTCGTTCGCGGCGCTCTGGAGTCGGCGAAGCTGCTCGAGCGGGAGGGCTTCTTTGCGGTGATCGCGGCCAGCGGGATGGTGACCGGCGGCCGGATCCTCGCCCACCTGGAGCGCCACCTGCCCGATCCCCGCACCACCGTCCTTCTGGTGGGCTACCAGGCGGAGGAAACGCGCGGCCGCAGGCTCCTGGACGGGGCTCCCACCCTCAAGCTGCGGGGCCAGATCGTCCCGGTGCGGGCGAAGGTCGCGCAGATGTCCGGGTTCTCCGCGCACGGCGACTACGAGGAGATCGATTCCTGGCTGGCCCGCGCCCCTTCTCCGCCCGGCCGCGTCTTCCTCGTCCACGGGGAGCCTGCCGGGCTCCAGGCGCAGAAGTCGCGGCTCGCGGCAAAAGGCCTGAAAGTGGAAGCGCCGGAACCCGGGCAGGAGGTGGCGCTTGCTTGAGATCCTCCGCAGCGGCTCGCTGCTCCTGGACGCGGCGATGGGGACCACGCTGCTCTCGCAGGGCCTGCAAGGCCGGGCGCCAGCCTGGAACCTCTCCCACGCAGACCAGGTGCAGGCGGTGCACGAGGCCCACGTCCGGGCGGGCGCGGAGCTGGTCTTGACCAACACCTTCGTGGGCGCCACGGCGGAGGAGGCGCGCGCGGCCCTGCGCCTGGCGCGCGCCAGCGGGGCGCGCTACGTGGGCGGATGCCTCTGGGCGGGGCTCTCCGGGCTGGGGGAGCAAGTGGCGCAGCTCGTCCAGGCCGACTCCATCTGGCTCGAGGCCGCGACCAGCGCCCGCCAGGCGCTGGAGGCCCTGCGCGCGGCCAGGGCGGCCACGTCCCTTCCCATCGTCGTCACCTGCGCCCTGACCGCCGCGCCCCTGGACGAGCTGCGCGCCGCAGGCGCCGCCGCGGCGGGATACGCCTGCTCGCCCTGGCCGTCCGATGCCAGGGGCGCAGACGTGATCAAGCTCGCGGCCGAGGGATTGTCCGCCCTGGACTGGGCGCGAAAGCTCCCGCCCGCCCGCCTGCGAGGCGGCTGCTGCGGGACCGACGAGCGCTACCTGATCGCGCTGCGCGCCACCGCCCGGTAGTCCACCATCATGCAGCGGTCCTGCACCACCAGGACGCCGGCGCGCGCCAGGGCTTCCGCGGTCCGGTCGTCGCGGATCCCGCTCTGCAGCCACACCGCGCGCGGCTTCTTGGCCAACAGGTCGGGAAGGTGGGCGGCCACGTCGCTGGAGCGGCGGAAGACGTCGACGATGTCCACCTCGCCCGGCACGTCCGCCACCCGCCGGTAGACCTTCTCCCCGAGGATCTCCGTCGCCTCCGGGTAGTAGACGGGCACCGGGATGATCGTCAGCCCCATCTGCTGCAGCGCCTGGGCCACGTAGAACGCCGGCCGGCCGCGCGCCTCCTCGGTCTTGATCCCCAGCACGGCCACGCGCTTCGCCGAGCGGAGGAGCTCGAGCAGCCGTTCCTCGTCGTCCTCGATCAGGTTCCGGCGCCAGTCGTCCATCCCAAGAGTGTAGCAACTGTGTCATACAGGCCGCATGGCCCATGCGATCCGCGCCGCGCGCGGCGCTGCCCTCTCCTGCCAGGGATGGGTGCAGGAAGCGGCGCTGCGCATGCTGCAGAACAACCTCGACCCCGAGGTGGCCGAGAAGCCCGAGGACCTGGTGGTCTACGGCGGCAGCGGCAAGGCGGCGCGCGACTGGCAAAGCTTCGAGCGCATCTGCGCCACCCTGCGCACCCTGGGCGGAGAGGAGACGCTGCTGGTGCAGAGCGGCAAGCCGGTGGGCGTCCTGCGCACGCACGCGGACGCGCCGCGGGTCTTGATCGCCAACTCCAACCTGGTGCCGAAGTGGGCCACCTGGGAGAAGTTCCGCGAGCTGGAGCGGCAGGGCCTGATCATGTACGGGCAGATGACCGCCGGGTCGTGGATCTACATCGGGACCCAGGGGATCCTGCAGGGCACCTACGAGACGTTCGCGGCGGCGGGCCGGCAGCACTTCGGCTCCGACGACCTGTCCGGGCGGCTGGTGGTCAGCGCCGGACTGGGCGGGATGGGGGGCGCGCAGCCCCTGGCGGCGGCGATGTGCGGGGCCGTCTTCCTCGGCGTGGAGGTCGACCCGGCCCGGGCGCGCAGGCGGGTCGAGCAAGGCTACCTCGACTGGCTGGCGCCTTCCCTCGACGAGGGGCTGGCGGAGGCGACGCGCTGCCTGGAAAGGGGCGTGGCCAGGAGCATCGGGGTGGTGGGGAACGCCGCCGAGGTGCTGCCCGAGCTTGTCCGCCGGGGAGTGAAGCCGGATCTGCTGACCGACCAGACCTCGGCGCACGATCCACTGAATGGATACATCCCCGCCGGGCTC
>DATKAG010000301.1:0-4319 GCA_035498355.1 Myxococcales bacterium
TCCTGCGCGGGGAAAGAACGGCGATGCGCAACCTGATCCGGGAAATCGTCGACTTCGCCACCACCTACGAGTTGGAGCCGGTTTCTGCTTCCGATCTCGCTCGAGCCATCCAACTCGACGCCAAGTTCCACCAGCTGCACATCGGCCTTGTCGACGGCGTCGTCGCGGCGGTCGCCGAGCGGCGGCGTGTCTTGAGCGTTCTCACCGTGGACAGGCGGGACTTCGCCGCGCTTCGCGTCGGCCCGCGCTATTCGCAGGCGCTGACGCTGTTGCCTTGACTGGAATGGTCGTCCGCCGTGGTAGAGATGCGGGCACGACATGGCGCGCACGCGCTACACCCATCCCCAGCCGCCTCCGCTCGCCACGCTGCCCGCGTCCGCCCTGCGGGCGGTGATCTCCGAAGGCTACTCCGCCTCCGACCTGCGCCACGACGTGCTCGCCGGGCTGGTGGTGGGCATCGTCGCCCTCCCGCTCTCCATGGCGCTGGCCATCGCGGTGGGCGTGCCGCCCCAGCACGGGATCTACACCGCCATCGTCGCCGGGCTGGTGGTGCCGCTCCTGGGCGGCTCGCGCTTCCAGGTGACCGGCCCCACCGCCGCCTTCATCGTCATCCTCGCCCCCATCCTCGTGCGGCGCGGGCTTGGGGGTCTCTTGATCGCCGGGGGAATGGCCGGCGTGCTGCTGCTGGCGATGGGGCTGTTCCGCCTGGGGCGGCTGATCCAGTTCATTCCCCATCCGGTCACCACCGGGTTCACCGCGGGGATCGGCACCGTCATCGGCGTCCTGCAGCTCAAGGACCTGCTCGGCCTGCGCCCGGCAAGCACGCCCGACCATTTCCTCGAGCGCCTCTGGTCGTTCGCGCAGGCGCGCCAGACCGCCTCCACCTCCGAGATATCGATCGGGGCCCTGACCCTGGGGCTCCTGATCGCCATCCCTCGCCTCACCAAGCGGGTGCCCGCGCCGCTGATCGCGCTGCCCCTGGCCGCCGTGGTCGCATACCTCGCCCACCGGATGGTCCCGGGGTTCGACGTCGCCACCATCGGGACCCGGTTCGTCAGCACCGTGGACGGCGTGCAGGTGAACGGCATTCCCCGCCTTCCCCCCTTGCCCGCCTTGCCCTGGCACCTGGACGGAGGATTCCCCCTCCGCCTGGCCACCTTCCGGGCCCTCTTCCCCGCGGCCATCGCCATCGCGCTGCTGGGCGCCATCGAGTCGCTGCTCTCCGCGGTGGTGGCGGACGGGATGGCCCAGACGCGCCACGACCCCGACTCCGAGCTCCTGGCGCTGGGCGTGGGCAACATTCTCTGCCCCTTCTTCGGCGGCATCGCCTGCACCGGAGCCATCGCCCGCACCGCCACCGGCATCCGCTACGGCAGCCGCTCGCCCTTCGCCGCCGTCACCCATGCCGTGGTGATGCTCGCGGCCGTGCTTTCCCTGGCGCCGCTCATCTCCCTGTTGCCCATGGCCTCGCTCGCCGCCCTCCTGGTGATGGTGGCCTGGAACATGGCCGAGGCCCGGCACTTCGGCCACATCCTCCGGGTGGCGCCCAAGAGCGACGTAGCGGTGCTGCTCGCCTGCTACGCGCTCACCGTGGTCTTCGACATGGTGGTGGCGGTGACGGCGGGGATGATCCTCGCCGCCTTCCTCTTCATGCGCCGCATGGCGGAGGTGGCGTCGGTGGAGCTGATCGAAAGCGATCACCCGCACGTCAAGGTGCCGCTCCCCCGGGAAGTGATGCTCTACCAGGTGAACGGCCCCCTCTTCTTCGGGGCGGCGGAGAAGGCGATGGACGCCTTCCGGGCCATCGGCGCGCGGCCCAAGGCGCTGATCCTCGACCTGCAGGCGGTGCCCGCCATGGACGTCACCGGCCTGGTGGCGCTGGAGAGCGCGCTGGCGCGGCTGCATCAGCAGGGAGTGTTCTGCATCGTCGCGGGGATGCGGGCCCAGCCCCTCTCCGTGCTGCAGAAGGCGGGCTTCCAGCAGGAGCCGGGGCGCCTGCAGCTGGTCCCCTCTGTCGACGCCGCCGCCGCGCTCGCGCTCTCCCACCTCGGCCTGAGGCCACCCCCGTCCTTGGAAACCGATCGCCCGCCCTGATAAGGGTCGGCCGTGCTCCCCGACCACAGCGGGCTCAGCCGCACCGAGCGCCTGCTCACGCTCTTCACCCGCGTGCGCCCCGGCGAGGGCCGCAGCCTGCTGCTCTTCTTCGCCCACGCCTTCCTGCTCCTCTTCTCCTACTACGTGGTCAAGGCGCTGCGGGAGGCCTTCCTCCTCTCCCAGTTCTCCGCCGAGGTGCGGGCGTACGCGGTGGCGGTGATCGCGGCGCTCCTGATGATCATCGTCCCCGCCTACGGGCTGGTGCGCAGGCGCCTGGACGGCGCGCGCCTGTTGCGGGCGGTGATCGTCTTCTTCGCCCTGAACCTCCTGGTCTTCGCCGCGGTGGCCCGGTCGGGGACGCGCATCGGCTTCGCCTTCTTCGTCTGGGTGAGCATCTTCGGGGTGATGGTGCCGGCGCAGTTCTGGGCCTTCGCCGCCGACGCGCTCAACCTCAAGACCGGGCAGCGGCTCTTTCCCCTGATCATGGTGGGCGGCAACCTGGGAGCGCTGGCGGGCGCCAAGTGCGCGCACCTGGCGGTGGCCTCGCTCACCCCGGTGGGCCTGATGCTGGTGGCCACCACCACCCTGCTCCTCACCGTCGGGCTCTCCGGGCCGGCGGCGGCCACGGTGCCCGAGGGATCGCGCGCGGTGAGCGTGGAGCACGAGCGGCGGCCGCTGAACCTGATGGGCGGGCTGGGGCTGGTTTTCCGGGAGCGCTACCTGCTGCTCATCGCCCTCCTGGTGGTGCTGCTCAACTGGATCAACTCCACCGGCGAGTACATCCTCGCCGACCTGGTGAGCCGCAACGCCGACGAGCAGGTGGCGGCGAGCGGCGGGGCGCTGGCCAAGAGCTTCCTGATCACCGCCTTCTACGGCGACTTCCAGTTCTGGTTCACGCTCCTGGGCGTGCTCATCCAGCTCTTCCTCGTCTTCCGCGTCTACCGCTGGGTGGGCGTCGCCGGCGCGCTCCTGGTGCTGCCCGTGATCGCCGCGCTGGGCTACGGCCTGATCGTCTTCATCCCCATCTTCTCGCTCATCCGGCTGGTGAAGATCGCCGAGAACAGCGTCGACTACTCCCTGATGAACACCACCCGCCAGGCGCTCTTCCTGCCGGTGAGCCGCGACGCCAAGTACGAGGGGAAGACGGCCATCGACACCTTCTTCTGGCGCTGCGGAGATCTAATCCAGGCGGGCGTGGTCTACGCCGGCCTGCACTGGCTGCGCTGGACGGCCGCGCAGTTCGCCACCCTCAACCTGGCGCTGGCGCTGATCTGGATCGCGGTCGCCATCGCCATCGGCCGGGAGTTCAAGCGCCTGGCCCAGAAGAACGTCACCAACGTGGCGCCGGAAGCGGCCCGGCCCATCGAGGATCTCCATTACCAGCCCGGCCAGCCCTTCCGGCACGTGGTGGCCAGCGACTGCTTCCTCGATGCCGATCCCGGCGACGTGCTGCGCCTGCGGGCCAGGTTGGCGGACGGGAGCCCCCTGCCCAGCTGGATGCGCTTCGACATGCGCCACCGCGCCTTCATCGGCGTGGTGCCCGCCGGGGTCTCGGCGGAGCTGACGGTGATGGTGGTGGCGAGCGACGTGGACGGGATGGAGGCCGCGAGCTGCTTCCGCATCCGGTGCGTCACTTGAGCCCGGAGACGCCGGGCGGCTTTCCCCCGAGGAGGAGATCGCGGCGCGCCAGCAAGGCCGCGCGCTCGCCCTCGTCCAGCAGGTCGCCGACGGCCCGCGCCAGCGAGGCCGCGTCCAGCGCCAGCAGGCGGCGGCGCATCTCGGCCCCGGGACGCGGCGGGTGCGCCTGCAAGTGCGAGGGCAGGGCCTTGCCGGTGCCGAATGCCCGCCCGTGGCCGGTGAGGAAGAGCATCCAGTCGGCGGCGTCGTAGAGGACGCGTTCGGGGGTGCGGCCCGGGTTCCCGATCAGCCCGTCGAACGCGTACATCAATTCGAACTGGGCAGGGAGCGCGCACCAGCCGTCGGCGCGCAGCGCCTTCGCCACCACCTCCGCCTGGCTCACCCAGCGCGCGGGCAGGGCCTGCAATATCCCCTTCTTCCCCCGGACCTCGCGCGCCACCGTCGCCGGCACCAGGCCCAGGCGGAGGGCGCGGTCGAGCCGAAAGGCCGCCAGCTCCCTCTTCACCTCCTCGTCGGAGGCCTCGATGAATGCCGCCGGGATGCGCCGGCCTTCGTAGTCGAGCATCACCTCCGCCACCCCGGGCCCG
>DATKAG010000302.1:0-3583 GCA_035498355.1 Myxococcales bacterium
AGGGAATGAGCTTGGGCGCGGTGGCGTCCCGGGTGTCGATGGCGATGATGCTCTGGTCGGCCCGCAGCGGGGTGACGTAGTAGGTGTTCCCGTCGGGCGCCCACTGGCCGGTGTGGCCGAACATCCCCGGAATGTTGATGAAGGACTTCTGCACCGGGTGCTTGCAGTCTGCGGAGATGTCGTAGATGGAGAAGCCGGTGCTCGGCCGCTGGCCGGCGGCGAGGAGCTGGCGGGCCGGGTTCACCTTCAAGGACTCCCACGGGTCGAGCATGGCGTTGTCGCTCAGCCACTGCGTGGGCGTCGGGTGCGCCGGGTCGGTGACGTCCACCACCACCGTGCCGGGGTTTGCCTCGGCGGCGTTGAGGCGCTGATCGAAGTAGGCGCAGTTCTTCCAGGCCGTCAGCTGCCAGCTGGCGCCTTCGCCCTGGTACTGGCCGACGAGGTCGGTGTTGCAGTTGAAGCCCACAGTCGCCTTGCCGGCGGCGATCTCGGCCGGAGTGGTGAGGCCCTGGAGCCCGCTCTCCGTCTTGTCGCCCGCGCGGCAGTGCGCGATGGGGATGGAAGCGCTGGCCAGCGCCGGGGTGAGCAGCAGGACCGCGACGACGCCGCGAAGCAATGCTGTCAGGTTCATTCCGCCTCTCCGTCGAGAAGGTGCTTCCTGGAAAGGAATGCACCGTTTCAGT
Source organism: Myxococcales bacterium (assembly GCA_035498355.1). Lineage (GTDB taxonomy): Bacteria > Myxococcota > Myxococcia > Myxococcales > 40CM-4-68-19 > 40CM-4-68-19. The sequence goes on from DATKAG010000302.1 coordinate 684, forward strand.
GGAGAGCGCGCGCTTTCAAGTCGCGGCGCGTCAATGACAAGACAGCGCAACACGCTCCGCGACTTTCGTCCCGGACCCCATGTTCACGTCCTCACGGGACGATCAGGCGGATTTCGCCTTGCGCCGCCGGATCACCTGCACCAGCCCGAACACCAGCAGGGCGCCCACCGAGGCGTCCACGCTCGCGCAGCCTCCGCCGATGGCGGCGGTGGCGTTGGGATCGAGCTTCACCACCATGAAGCCGTTGTCCTGGCTGGTGATCCAGACGTCGCCGGTGGTCATCCCGCGGTCCTTGGGGAAGCTCGCCTTGGAGGTGGACCAGTCGAAGTTCCGGTAGTAGGTCGCGGGCGCCGTGTTGGCGTACTGCGATGCGGGCAGCACCTTGAGGCCCTGGGCCGGCGGCTTCCAGTAGGCGATCTCCCTCACGTAATTGACGTCGCTGATGTCGTAGAACCGCCAGCCGGCGGCGAAGCAGGCGCAGGCGGCGACCTTGGCGTCGTCCGCGTCATCCACGTTGCAGTAGTGGCAGGAGAACCCGAACGGACCCGAGGTGGTGGGGTTGCCGTTGGGGTTGGACACCGGCGTGGTGGCTGCCACCTGGCAGTTGGCCGGGTCGTGGATGTCGTCGATGAGCTTGGCGACGGTCTTGGGGTTCTTGGGATCGGCGATGTCGATGATCCGGGCGAACCCTGCCGCCGACTTGCCCTTGGCGCAGCCGCTGAGCGGGCCGCCGGACTCGTCGGTGAAGAGGATGTACGGCTTGCCCTTGATGTTGATGAAGAGCGCGTTCTGCGCCCCCACGCTGCCGTCGTCCCAGGTGAGCTGGCTGATCACCCGGTATGCGGGGTTCGCCTTCTTCTGGTTGAAGTCGCTCACGTCCAGGATCACCAGGCCGTTCCCGATCGCCGGGTCGCCGGTGGCGAGCATGCTGATGTAGGCGGTGTTCCCGTCCTTGGAGAACTCCAGGTCGTGCCAGCGGGCCGTGCCGAAGTCCGCCGCGGGAGCGGTGAAGAACCCGTTGGCGCCGCAGCCGTACGATCCGGCTGCGCAGGGGATCACCACGGGCGCGGCCGGGTCCCTGGTGTCGATGGCGATGATGGTCTGGTCAGTGCGCAGGGGCGTGACGTAGTAGGTCATTCCATCCGGCGCCCACTGGCCGGTGTGGCCGAACATCCCCGGGATGTTGATGAAGGACTTCTGCACCGGGTGCTTGCAGTCCGCGGAGATGTCGTAGATGGAGAAGCCGGTGCTGGGCCGCTGGCCGGCGGCGAGGAGCTGGCGGGCCGGGTTCACCTTGAGGGACTCCCACGGGTCGAGCATGGCGTTGTCGCTCAGCCACTGCGTGGGCGTCGGGTGCGCCGGGTCGCTCACGTCCACCGCCACCGTGCCGGGGTGCGCCTCGGCGGCGTTGAGGCGCTGATCGAAGTAGGCGCAGTTCTTCCACGCCGTGAGTTGCCAGCTCGCGCCTTCGCCCTGGTACTGGCCGACCAGGTCGACGTTGCAGTTGAAGCCCGCGTTCTGCTTGCCGGCGGCGATCTCGGCCGGCGTGGTCAGCCCCTGGAGCCCGCTCTCCGTCTTGTCGCCGGCGCGACAGTGGGCGATGGGGATCGACGCGTAGGCGACGGCGGGCAGGAAGGTGAACAGCGCGATCACACCGCGGATCAGCGTCTGGGGCATTGTTTCTCTCCCGGAAACGGGGGAAAGCCGTGACTTGTTGCGAAAACCGTTTCAGTGCTTCGCGACCGGCATCAAGTCGGGGTGCGTCAAAAGATCGCAGCCCTCCGTCGGGTCCGGGGCGCTTGGAAACGGAAGCGATCCTGGGCTAGCGTCCGCGGTCCTCATGCGCCCCGGCCTCCTCGCCTCCCTTTTCCTCGCCGGCGCGGGCTGCGGCTCGTCATCATCGTCGGCCGACCTGACCGATCTGGCGGGAAACACCGGGAAAACAGAAGCGCAGACCAAGGCCTTCGGCGATCTGGTCCCCGGCCTGACCCCCGGATTGACCCAGCAGCAGCTCGACGGACGGCAGGAGTTCATCCGCAACCGCATCCCGGCGTCCGGGCTGGGGCCGGTGATGACCGGTGCCGCCTGCCTCGGCTGCCACGATGGCCCTCCCGCCGAGGGCGGAACCAACCAGCGCCTGGAAACCCGCTTCGGCCGCCGGGGCACGGACGGCGTCTTCGATCCCCTCCTCTCCCTCGGCGGACCGCTGCTGCAGGACCAGGGGATCGGCAACGCCAACGGCGTCACCTGGGTGGCGGAGAAGCTGCCGCCGGAGGCGAACGTGGTGGCGGCGCGGCGGACCACGCCGCTCTTCGGGCTGGGGCTGGTGGACGCCACGCCCGACGCCACCTTCACCGCCATCGCCGCCTGGGAGCAGGCGCACGATCCCGCAACCGCCGGCCGCCCGGCGATGGTCCAGGAAGTGGGCAAGGCGCAACCGCGGGTGGGCCGGTTCGGATGGAAGGCGGGCCAGCCCACCCTCTTGCAGTTCAACGCCGACGCGATGGTCAACGAGATGGGGATCACCACGCCCATCTTCCCCGACGAGAACTGCCCGCAGGGCAACTGCGCGCTGCTCGCCCAGAATCCTTCGCCCGGGGTGAACGATCCCGACGGCGCGGCCCTCGGGCAGATCGACGCCTTCGTCCGCTACCTGGGCCCGCCGCCGCGCAAGGCGTACTCCGGCCCGGGCGGCTCGACCTTCGACTCCATCGGCTGCTCGTTCTGCCACGTGCACACGCTGGTGACCGCCTCCAGCACCGTTGCCGCCCTGGACAAGGTCGCCTTCCATCCCTTCTCCGACTTCCTCCTGCACGACATGGGCTCCTTGGCCGACGGCATCGACCAGGCCGACACCAAGGGGACGGAGATGCGCACCCAGCCGCTCTGGGGAGTTTCCC
>DATKAG010000303.1:0-5057 GCA_035498355.1 Myxococcales bacterium
GGCGCGGGTGCAGATCGCCAACCGGGAAGGGCAGAAACAGACGCTGCTTCCGCTGCTGGAGGCGCTCACCGGCGAGGCCGTGGAGCCGCAGCCGGCCAAGGTCTTCGAGCTTCCGGCCATGGGCGAGGAGAGCGAGCAGCCGTGGGAGAACGCCTACTCGGTGAGGAGCGCGATCGCCCTCGCCACCGCTGCCCAGAAGTCGGTGAAGCTGGACCAGTTCCTCTGGCTGCCGTCGGCCTCCGCCGCCTTCCGGACCGGCTACAACTCGAACGGCGGGTTCGCCGACAAGAACTGGACCAACGACCTCATCATCAGCATCAGCCTTCCCCTGTACGACCGCGGCGGGCGCTATGCGCAGCTGGCCGAGGACCGGGCGCGGCTGGCTGAGGCCCAGGCGCAGCTCGCCGCGGCCCGGGCGCGAGGCCGCGCGAACTGGCTGGCGGCGCGCGCGAACCTGGTGGCCACCTCGGCGGTGGTGCAGCAGACCGAGTCGCAGGCCCAGCTCGCCGCCCGGACGCAGGTGCAGGTGGAGGCCTCCTACCGGGCCGGCATCTCCACCAACCTCGACCTGACGGCGGCCGACCAGACCAAGTTCGAGGCCCAGAGCTCGGTGGCCCAGGCCCGGGCGGAGTTGGAGATCCGCAAGGCCGAGCTGGCGGCGTCGGAGGGGCGCCTCTACCAGCTGTCGCAACAGTGAGCTAACCCAGCTTCGCCAGCAGCCGCTCCAGCGCCGGGCGCCCGCCCTCCAGGATGGGGGCGCCGTCGCCCAGGAGCAGTGAGTCGAAGTCCAGCTTCGCCAGGCGCCGCAGCGAGCCGATCAGCGCCGCCTTGTCGTCGATCACCGCGTCCGGCAAGAGCGCGCACTCGCCAGCCGGCTTGCCCACGCAGGCGTCGCCCACGATCAGGATGCGCCGCTCCGGCCAGTGCAGGGCGATCTCGCCCGGCGACTTGCCGTGCGCGTCCACGGCCAGGAAGGGCCCGATGCGCTGCCCGGCCGCAAGCTCCTCGTCGACCGCCGTCCCCTTCTCCTTGGCAAAAGCCGCGTCGGCCGGGTGGATGGCGATGCGCGCGCCAGTGCGCTCCTTCACCCGCATGCTGGCGCGGAAGTGGTTGCGGTTGGTGAGCACGACGCGGGCGGCGCCCTCGCGGGCGATCTCCTCCAGCACCTCCTCCGTCATCTCCACCGGGTCGACGCAGACGTTTCCCTGCGGGTGGCGGACCAGCCAGCCGTTGAAGTCGTACCCGTGCCGGGCGGAGAACCACGGCCAGGTGAGGATGCCGGGGAGGATCTCGCGCATCTTGAGTGTGGTCCCGTACACCTCCCGCGCCGCTTTGGGAAGCGCCGCCCGGCCTCGCCTCTTCCGCTATAAGACGCCGCTCCATGTTCGGGGTCCTCCGTCACCGCGCCTTCCGCTGGATCTGGATCGGCGCCCTCCTGAGCAACATCGGCAACTGGATGGAGGCGGTGGCCCAGAGCTGGCTGGTGCAGCAGCAGACGGCGTCGCCCTTCATGGTGGAGCTTCTGGCCGCGAGCGAGTTCGTCCCCCACGCCCTGCTCATGCTCGCCGCCGGCTGGCTGGCCGATCACTACGACCGCCGCAAGCTGCTGCTCGCCGGGCAGGTGGCCATGATGATGCTGGGCGCCGTCCTCGCCGCCGCCGCCCACCTGGGGCTGGCCACTCCCTGGGTGATCGTCGGGCTGGCCTTCGCGGAGGGCGCCGCCTGGGCCTCGGTCACTCCCGCCTGGCAGGCCTTGGTGCCCGCGCTGGTGCCGCGCGAGGAGCTGCCCGCGGCCATCGCCCTCAACTCGGCGCAGTTCAACAGCGCCCGGCTCCTGGGGCCGATGCTGGCGGGAGCGCTGCTCACCGCGGCCAGCGCCGCGCTGGTCTTCGACATCAACGTGGTCAGCTTCCTCGGGATCGTGGTGGTGCTGGCGCTGGTGCGGGTGCCCGAGACCCGGCTGGCCGCGGCCCACACCTCGGCGGGCGACCTGGCCCACTCCGGCGGCATCGGCCCGGCGGTGCGCTGGGCGCTGCGCGAGCCGGGGCCCCGCCGGATCGTCGCCGGGATCTTCGCCTTCGCGCTGCTGGCCGCTCCCGTGCAAGGGCTCCTGCCGGCGATGGCCGACCAGGTGCTGCACGTGGGCGCCCACGGCTACGGCATCCTCCTCTCCTGCCTGGGCGGGGGCGCCATCGCCGGGGCGCTCACCCTGGCGAAGCTGCCCCGCACCTATCCCCGCCACCACCTCATCCCCCTTTCCATGCTCGCCTTCGCCCTCTGCGCGCTGGTCTACGGCAGCTCGCGCTGGCCGCTGCTCTCCGCCTGCGCCCTGGGCGTGGGCGGGGTGTTCTGGGTCTGGTCGCTCGCCTCCTCCAGCACCGCCATGCAGCTTTTGGTGCCGGAGCCGCTGCGCGGGCGGGCGATGAGCGTGCTCGCCCTGGCCACCACCGGGCCGCTGCCGCTGGGCCACCTCCTGGGCGGCGCCGTGGCCAGCGCCTTCGGCATCCGCGCAGGCGTGCTCGCAAGCTGCGGCGTCCTCGCCCTCTTCTCCGCCTGGAGCGCCTGGGCGCGCGAGCCGGCCATCGACGCCATGGAGCTTCCCCCTCCCCCGCCCCGGGGCCTGCGCGCCGCGGTCTGGGAAGCCTTGACGGCCGCTTCGCACCGCGCTCAGGTAGTCGAGCCGCGGGCGGCCGAGCCGCTGGAGGAGTGAGCGATGATGACGGAGGAGCAGCACGAGATCTGGGAGCTGATCCGGCGCAGCAACCGGGCCTGGACGTCCGGCGCCGCGCACGAGGTGGCCAGCCTGTTCGACGAGGAGGCGGTGGTGGTCGCCCCCGGCCTGCGAGACCGGGTGCAGGGGCGGGAGGCCATCGTCCGCAGCTACCAGGACTACGTGCACCACGCGCGCACCCACGCTTTCGAGGAGGAGGAGCACCAGATCGACGTCTTCGGCGACACGGCGGTGGCGGCGTACCGCTTCAGCGTCCGCTACACCCTGAACAACGAGGACGAGGAGCGCGAGGAGAGCGGGCAGGAGACGCTGGTGCTCCGCCGCGGCGCGGACGGCTGGAAGGTGATCTGGCGGACGCAGACGCAGGAGTGAGGTGATGCGGGCGATGGTCCTGGCCGGGCCGCGGCAGCCCCTGGCGATGCGGGAGCTGCCCGATCCCTCGCCCGGTCCCGGGCAGGTGCTGCTCCGGGTGCGCGCCTGCGGCGTCTGCCGCACCGACCTCCACGTCCTGGACGGCGAACTGCCGCGGCCCAGGCTCCCGCTCGTCCTCGGCCACGAGATCGTGGGCGTGGTGGAGAGTTCTGGCGGGCGGTTCGCTCCGGGGACGCGGGTCGGCGTCCCCTGGCTGGGCTGGACCTGCGGCGAGTGCGAAGAGTGCCGCGCCGGCCGGGAGAACCTCTGCGAGCGGGCGAAGTTCACCGGGTACCAGATCGACGGCGGCTACGCGGAACGCACGGTGGCCGACGAGCGGTACTGCTTCCCGCTCCCCGAGCGCTACCCCGATACCGAGGCGGCGCCCCTGCTCTGCGCCGGCCTGATCGGCCACCGCTCGCTGCGCATGGCCGGCGATCCGCGCCGGCTCGGGCTCTATGGCTTCGGCGCCGCCGCGCATCTCATGGCGCAGGTGGCGCGAGCCGAGGGGCGCGAGGTCTACGCCTTCACCTCTCCCGGAGACGAGGCGGCGCAGCGGCTGGCCCTCGAGCTGGGCGCGGTGTGGGCCGGGTCCTCGCTGACGCTGCCGCCGGTGGCGCTGGACGCGGCCATCCTCTTCGCGCCGGTGGGGGCGCTGGTGCCGCAAGCCCTGCGCGCCGTGCGGAAGGCGGGAACGGTGGTGTGCGGGGGAATCCATATGAGCGACATCCCCTCGTTCCCGTACGAGCTGCTCTGGGGCGAGCGGGTGGTGCGCAGCGTGGCGAACCTCACCCGCCGCGACGCGGAGGAGTTCCTCTCCCTGGCCGCGCGCGTGCCGCTCGAGGTCCGCGTCCACCCGCATCCTCTCGCCCAGGCGAACGAGGTCCTCGCCTCCTTGCGGGCCGGCGCGGTGACGGGCGCCGCGGCGCTCGTCCCGTGATTGCACCCGTTGGGATCCGCGGTGGCAATGGTTGCGGCCACCCCTTTACCGGGGACCTGAAAGTGCCGTACTTCCGCGCACCTCCGTCGCTGGCACATCCGATGCTGTTCCTTGGCCCGGAGGCGCAACATGGACCAGATCATCCACCCGGCCCCCGAAGGAACACGGACCAAGGCCATCCCGGGCTCCACGGAGATCACCGCCCTCTTCTTCGACTTCAAGACCGGCGAGCAGATCAACGCGGGGACGGATGCCCGCGTCACCGTGAAGGTGGGCGACCGCGCTTACGCGATGCCCCGGCGCCGGATTGGCCACGACCTGTTCGAGCGGGGCGGCATCGACGTGGTGGGATTCCCCGCCGGGCCTTGCGCCTCGCCCAGGGAGCCGCGCCTCGATCTCGACCGGCTGCGGAGCTCGTCCATCGTGCTCTCCCAGGACTCCTCGGGGAAGCGGCCGGCCTGGTGCGTGGAGCGGCTCACCCTGCTGGTCAAGCTGGCCTTGCCCCAGGAGCCGGTGCTGGAGTTCAAGCACTGGACGGACCTGGGGTGGCTGGATGCGGCGCATCCTTCCCTCGCCTTGCAGGAGGGCTCGACCCCGAAGCTGCTGCACGCTTGAGAATCACCTCTCGCGGGCGCGCGCGGACTCGTGGCCCGGCAGGTCCGCCCCCGTGGCCGGAGCCTCGGCGAGGGAAGCGGGCATGCCCTCCGGCGAGGCCCGGGTCACCTCCTCCAGCGCATCGGCGATGGCGTCCAGCTCGGCCCGGAGCTGGCCCAGGGCGCGCTCCCTCTCGGCCGGCTCGATCTCCATCTGCGCTCCCGCGGTGCGCAGGCGCAGGAACTGGGAAGCCAGCCCTTCCAGCGTGTAGAGCAGGCGGGTGTGCTCGGCCTCCAGGCGATCGGCGGCGAGCTTGAGCAGGTCGCGCTGCCGCCTCTGGTCGTCGATGGCGGAGAGGGCGCCGCGCAGCGATTGCCCGAT
>DATKAG010000304.1:0-7873 GCA_035498355.1 Myxococcales bacterium
GCTGGAAATGCGCGCCTCGATGGAGTCACTGTTCATTCTCACCGTCTTCGCCGACATGATCGGGCTGCCCATCCTGCCGCCGGTCTACTCGCTGCGGCTGCTGCCCTACGTGGCACCGCAGATGCACGTCTGGAAGCGTCGGGTGCTCCGCGAGCGCTGTCTCGGCGACGACCACGAGCACCACCTGCACGGCGTCTGATCGGGGGCTGCGATGGGCGGAACGGAGAAGAAAGGGTTCCTGCAAGGTCTGCGCGAGACCATCTACGGCATGGCGGCGCACGACATGAGCCGCGCGGCGCTGCGCACGCGCGCCTCGATGGAGCACCTGTTCATCCTCATCACCATGGGCGACCTGCTGGGGATCCCCATCCTGCCGCCCTACTACAGCCTGCGGCTCCTGCCTTATGTGGTGCCGCAGATCGCCACCTGGAAGCGGCGCATGCTCCGCGAGAAGGACGTTTCGGACGCCATGTTCTGAGGCGCCGGAGGGCTTATGGGTCTCAAGGAAGTCTTCGAGAAGCACCCCGAGCGCCGCTACATCATGTTCGGCGGCAAGGGCGGGCTGGGCAAGACCACCTTCTCCGCCGCCACCGCGTATTGGCTGGCGAAGCAGGGGAAGAAGGTGCTGGTCTTCTCCGTCGATCCCCAGGCCTCGCTCACCGACATCTTCCAGAAGGACATCTTCGGGAAGGGGCCGGTGAAGATCATGGAGAACCTCTGGGCGCAGGAGATCGACGCCGACAGCCACATCAAGGCGTACCAGCAGGAGATCCGGCAGAAGATCCTCGACATGTACGGTCTCCCCGAAGTGCCCGAGGAGATCGAGCACTACATCCAGGCGGCGAGCGCCGAGCCGGCCATGGAGGAGAGCGCGATCTTCGACGCGGTCGTCGACGTCGTGAACAAAGGCGACTACGACTACTACATCTACGACCTGGTGCCGCTCGGGCACGCCCTCTACTACCTCTCCATGGCCAAGGTCTACGACGAGTGGATCAACAAGGTCACCAGGCTGCGCGAGGAGATGCGCGAGTACGAGGAGATGGTCAGCCGGCTGAAGCGGGAGAAGGAGACCGAGCAGGACGCGATGCTCAAGGAGCTCCTCTACATCAAGGGCCGCATCAACGCCTCCGCCTCCATCCTCACCGACAAGACCAAGACGGGTTTCTTCTTCGTGGTGACGCCGGAGGACATGATCATCAAGGACACGAAGAAGGGCGCCGAGCTGTTCGCGCAATTCAACGTGCCCATCGCCGGATACGTGGTGAACCGGGTCATCCCCCACCATCTGATCGACGAGAAAATTCCCCCCTACCTGAAGAACCGGATCGAGATGCAGGACAAGCACCTGGTGGAGATCAGCAAGGTGTTCGGCGATTCCGTGCTCGCGCTCGTCCCGGAGATGGAGCGCGACGTCACCGGGCTGCCGATGATCGAGAAGCTCGCCGGCATCATGTACGGCCAGTGAGGACAGCCATGGCGCAGACGCAGATCACCGAATCCATGCGCGACTACCTGAAGGCGCACCCCGGCCTGAAGTACTCCTTCTTCGGGGGAAAGGGCGGCGTGGGCAAGACGGTGTTCGCCGCCGCCACCGCGGAGTGGCACGCGCGGCAAGGCCGGCGGACGATGCTCGCTTCCACCAACCCGGTGCACAGCCTCACCAGCCTGCTCGGGCAGGACGTGCTGGGAAAGCACACCCCGGTGGAAGGCGTCCCCAACCTCTGGGCGTACGAGATCGAGACCAAGGACACCATCGAGCGGAGCAAGGTGCAGATCCGCGAGAAGATCCAGTGGTTCCTCAAGTACGCCGACATCAAGACCAAGGCGGAGGAGTTCGTGGCCTCGGCCACCATGAACCCGGCCTTCGAGGAGTCGGCGATGTTCGAGAACATGATCGACCTGATGTTCAAGAACGAGTACGACGTCTACGTCTTCGACACCGCGCCCACCGCCAACGCCCGGCGCTTGCTGGGCATGTCCAAGGTGTACTCGCTCTGGGTGAACAAGATGCTCAAGAGCCGGGAGGAGGCGAAGACGCTGCGGGAGATGCTCTCCTTCACCAAGAAGAAGGAGGCGGACCCGCTGATGGACTACCTGCTCTCCTTCCGCGACCGCATGGAGCACGCCCGGGTGCTCCTCACCGACCCGGCGCTCACCGCCTTCTTCTTCGTCACCCTTCCCGAAGCCCTGCCCATCGCGGTGATCACCCGCTTCATCCAGTGGTTCCACGACTTCGGCATCCCGGTGGGCGGGGTGCTGGTCAACATGCTGATCGACCCCTCCTCGGTGCAGAGCGACGCCGCCGAGTTCGTGAAGAACCGGATGGCCATGCAGCAGGAGCACATGAAGACCGTCTGGGAGAAGTTCGACGGCAGCGTGCGCGCGGTGGTCCCGCTCTTCGAGACGGAGATCCGGGGCACGCCCATGCTCAAGCGCCTGGGCGACGCGATGTTCGCGTAAAAACCCCGGGACACAATACGGCTTTTTCCTCCCGCCTCCGCTTCCGCTGCGGCTGACTCGGCGCTTCTTGACTCGCCGGATCGCCCCGGCATAGGCCGCCCGCCGCACGGGGAAGGGAGGTCGAGCAATGTACTCGAACGATGCGAGGATCCGCCGCCGCAAGCTCCTCTGGGGTGCGAGCCTCCTGCTGGCTGGCCTGGCGGTGGCAAGCGCGCCGGTCCTGGCGCACGGGGACGATCACCGGGGCCAGAAGTGGGTCGCCTCCTGGGCCGCGTCGGCCCACGGCCCTTACCCCTCGGGCAACGCGGTGGCGCAGCCCAACCTGGCCTTCGCCTTCGGCGACCCGGCGGTCGGCGCCAACGACCAGACGTTCCGGCTGGTGGTGCGGCCGGATCTGTGGGGGAAGACGTTCCGCCTGCGCTTCTCCAACCGCTGGGGCGTGCAGCCGGTGACCCTCGACGACGTCTACGTCGGGCTGCAGAAGAGCGCGGGCGCGCTCGTTCCCGACAGCAACCGCCCCGTCACCTTCCACCGCCGCGGCACCCTCACCATCCCCGCGGGGCAGGTGGCCTACAGCGACCCGGTGGAGCTGGAGTACGTGAGCGACCCGGCGAAGTTCTACCTCGACGGAAAGAAGATGGCCGTCAGCTTCCACGTGGTGGGGACCAGCGGCCTGATGACCTGGCACGCCAAGGCGCTGCAGACCTCCTACGTCAGCAAGCCCGGGACCGGGTCCCACGGCGGGGACGAGGGGGACGATGCGTTCCCCAACTCCACCACCTCCTGGTACTTCCTCGACGTGGTGGAGGTGATGGCGCCCTCCGACACCCTGCTGGTGGTGGCCTTCGGCGACTCCATCACCGACGGGACCGCCTCGACGCTGAACGGCGACGACCGCTGGCCCGACGACCTCTCCCGGCGGCTGCACGCGAAGTACGGAGACCGGGTGTCGCTGGTCGACGAAGGGATCGGCGGCAACCGCATCCTCACCCCCCTCGATGCCGACTACACTCCCCAGACGCCCTTCTCCGGCGGGCCCCGGGCGCTGAGCCGCATCGAGCTGGACGTGTTCAGCCTGGGCGGCGTGAGCGCGGTGGTGTGGCTGGAGGGGATCAACGACCTCAGCGCCGGCGCCACCTCCGACGAGGTGATCGCCGGCATCCGCCAGGGAGCGCAGCTGATGCACGCCCGCGGCCTGAAGCTGATCCAGGCCACCATCACCTCCGCCCTGGGCAACAACACCGCCGACCCGGCCGCCGACGTGGACCGCGACAACCGGCGCAAGGCGGTGAACGCCTTCATCCGCACCGCGGGGATCTTCGAGAGCATGGCCGACATGGACGCGGCCACCGTCGATCCCGCCACCGGCTCGCTGAAGGCCGAGTTCCTGGTGAACAGCACGCTGGGCACCATCGACCACCTGCACCCCAACCGCGCCGGGTACCAGGCGATGGCGAGGACGGTCGACATCCGCGTGCTGGGGCCGGACGGGCACGGCCACCGGGACCACGACGACTGAGAGCGGGGGTTGGCGCGCGAGCGGCCGCCCTGGCGGCCCTCGCGCGCCCGCCTACCTCGCCCCACCCTCCACCCGCGCGCTGAACGGTTCCGGACACTCCGGCGGGGTGCGCGTGCGCTTCCGGGGGGCCGTGCGCATGTAGAGCCGCGATCGCCCTTGCCCTGACGGCGCGCGGGCGCGTACAGATCGTTTGTGCGTCAACTGTCTCTCCTCGCCCCGGGGTGACCGAGAATGCAGACCGCCCTGCGCTACGCGCTTCCCGTGGTCCTCGGCCTCGCCCTCTTCACCCTGGGCAGCTACCTGGTGGTGAGCACCACCAGCCGCAGCTGGTTCGAGGACGACGTGCGCCGCCGGGCGGAGCTGGCCCTGCGCGGGGCCGGCGACGCGCTGGCCCAGAGCTGGGCGCGGGCGGACCGGGTCTCGGTGGGGCGGATGCTGGAGGAGATCACCCGCGACGAGCGCATCCTGGCGGCGGTGGCCTGCGCGCCGGACGGGTCGGTGTTCGCCCAGACCGCCGACTTCCCGCCCTCGCTCACCTGCAAGCGCTTCGTCGACCGCAGCCTGGGAGGCGGGTCCGCCCGGACCTGGAACCGCGCCGAGCGGGTGGGCGGGTCCAGCGTCTACCTCAGCGCCCTGCCCGTGCTCACGGTGGGGGGCGTCCCCCTGGGCGCGGTGGGGCTGATCCACGACATGAGCTACGCCGAGGAGCGCGACGCCCTCACCCGCCGCGCCGCCCTGGGCCTCTTCGCCGTCCTCGCCGTCAGCGCCATCGTCCTCTCCACCGCCAGCGCCCGCAGCTCGCTGCGGCGCTTTCGCGACGACCTGCGTCTGCTGGTGCGCGGCGAGCGGTCCCGGGGCGAGTTCCAGCCCCTCTTGCAGGACGTGCGCGAGCTGGCCGCGCAGCTCTCGCCCGTCAACCGGGCGGAGGACACCGGCCGGGCCTGGAACGCCGAGCGGCTGCGGGAGGTGCTCCACCAGCACCTGCGGGGCGAGAGGGTGGTGATCGTCGCCAACCGCGAGCCCTACATCCACGAGCGTGACGAAGGCGGCGCGGTGCAGGTGCAGCACCCGGCCAGCGGCCTGGTCACCGCCCTGGAGCCGGTGATGCGCGCCTGCTCCGGCGTCTGGGTGGCGCACGGCAGCGGCCGCGCCGACCGGGAGGTGAGCGACAAGCAGGGCCGCATCCGCGTCCCCCCGCGCGAGGAGTCCTACACCCTGCGCCGCGTCTGGCTCACCCCCGAGGAGGAGCAGGGCTACTACTACGGGTTCGCCAACGAGGGCCTCTGGCCGCTCTGCCACATGGCGCACGCCCGGCCCGCCTTCCGCGAGGCCGACTTCGCCCACTACCAGCGGGTCAACCAGCACTTCGCCGACGCGGTCTGCGGCGAGGTGGACCGGCAGGACCCCATCATCCTCGTCCAGGACTACCACTTCGCCCTCGCCCCCCGGCTGATCCGCGAGCGGCTCCCCCGGGCCACCATCCTCACCTTCTGGCACATCCCCTGGCCCAACCCCGAGCAGTTCGGCATCTGCCCCTTCCGCGAGCAGCTCCTGCAGGGCCTGTTGGGGAGCAGCATCGTCGGCTTCCACGTCCAGGCGCACTGCAACAACTTCGTCGACTCGGTGGACCGCTACCTGGAGGCGCGCATCGACCGCGAGCGCATCGGCATCGTGCACTCCGGCGAGACCACGCTGGTGCGGCCCTACCCCATCTCCATCGAATGGCCCAACCGCTGGGCCAGCCAGGCCCCCTCCGCGGAGAGCTGCCGCAAGGAGGTGCTCGCCGAGCTGGGCCTGAAGGGCGACGCGCTGCTGGGCGTGGGAGTGGATCGCCTGGACTACACGAAGGGCATCGAGGAGCGCCTCCTGGCCGTGGAGCAGATGCTGGCCCGCTTCCCCCAGTTCCAGGGCCGCTTCAGCTTCGTCCAGCTCGCCGCTCCCAGCCGCACGGCCATCGAGCGCTACCAGCAGCTCAACCTGAACGTGGAGGCGCTGGCGAGGCGGATCAACGAGCGCTACGGCACGGCCGACTACCGGCCGGTGATCCTCCAGCGCCGGCACCACGAGCCTCCCCGGGTCTTCCGCTACCTGCGGGCCGCTGACCTCTGCTACGTGAGCAGCCTGCACGACGGCATGAACCTGGTGGCCAAGGAGTTCGTCGCCGCCCGCGACGACCACCGCGGCGTGCTCATCCTCAGCCAGTTCACCGGGGCCGCCCGGGAGCTGACCGAGGCCCTGGTGGTGAACCCCTACGACCTGAAGCAGGCCAGCCGGGCCCTGGCCGCCGCCCTCACCATGCGCCCCCAGGAGCAGGCGGAGCGCATGCGCGCCTTGCGGGCCCTGGTCTCCGAGTTCAACGTCTACCGCTGGGCGGGCCGGATGCTCGCCGACGCCGCCCGCCTGCGGCAGCGCGATCGCCTCACCCTGCGCCTCGACGGCCTGGCCTCGGTGGAAGGAGCCGCCTGATGCAGCCCATCCTCTCGGGCAACGCCCTGCAGAGCCTGGCGGGGATGGACACCCTGCTCGGCTTCGACTTCGACGGCACCCTGGCGCCCCTGGCAGACGATCCGTCTTCCCCTGCCATGCGGGCGGAGACCCGGCATCTGCTGGCGCAGGTGGCGCAGCTCTATCCCTGCGTGGTGATCTCCGGAAGGCCGGAGGAGGACGTGCTGCGCCTGTTGGCCGGCGTCACCGTCTGGTACGTGATCGGCAACCGCGGCCTCCATCCCCCGCCCGTGCTGGAGCGCGCCTGGCTGGACGTTGGACGGTGGGAGGCGGCGCTCGCCGAACGCCTTGCGGGGATCGAGGGCGTGCTGATCGAGAACAAGGGGGTGTCGCTCGCGGTCCACTACCGGAAGGCCCCGGACCGGGAACGGGCCCGCGAGGCGATCGCCCGCGCCAGGGACCTGCTCGGCCGGGTGCGCATGGTGGAGGGAAAGGAAGTGGTGAACTTCCTCCCCGAGGACGGGCCGGACAAGGGGCGCTCCTTGGCCCGGGTGCGCGCCCACCTCGGGTCGGCGGCCACCCTCTACGTGGGGGACGACGAGACCGACGAGGACGCCTTCCGTTTGGAGGGCGTCACCGGCGTGCGGGTGGGAAACCAGCCGGGATCGGCCGCCCGCTACTTCCTCGCCGACCAGGAGGAGGTCGACGATCTCCTCGAACAGCTTGCCCGCGCGCGGCCCCGCTCCGAGCGCCGCCCGGAGGCGGCCCCCCGCGCCCGCGAACGCTCGCACTAGGATCGGTCAAGGCGTTCTCGTGCCCGTCCTCGTTCTGCTGGTTGTTCTTCGCGCTGGTGCGGGTGGTCGTGAACGCGCGGATTGAGTCCACCCGCACGAAAACGAGTCACCTGCACGAGACCGGCGTCGACCACCAGAACGACGACGGGCACCAGCTCCAGGAAGCCCCGGCTTGCGAACGGTTCCCGCTTGCGGTAACGCGGAAGCCCTCGACGCAAGGAGACCCCCATGAGCGTGGCGCGCCGGTGGTCGCTTCCTCTCCTGCTGCTGCTGGTTGCTGCTGCGTGCAAGAAGGAGGAAGCGCAGCCCGTAGCGGCGTCTCCGGCCGGCGGGGGCGCGGTGATCGGGGCCGCCTTGAGCCTCACCGGCCCCGCCGCCGTCTACGGCGCGCAGCAGCGCGCGGGCATCCAGGCGGCGGTGGAGGAGGTCAACGCCAGGGGCGGAGCGAAGCTGAGCGTGATCGTGGAGGACGACGCCTCCACCAAGGAGCAGGGCATCACCGTCTTCCAGAAGTTCATCAACCGCGACAAGGTGAGCGCCATCATCGGCCCCACCCTCTCCAACACCGCCACCGCGGCCGATCCCCTGGCCCAGGGCGCCGGCGTCCCGGTGGTCGCGGTCTCCAACACGGCGCCCAAGGGGATCACCGACA
>DATKAG010000305.1:0-8142 GCA_035498355.1 Myxococcales bacterium
TGCCCGCCGTGTCGCCGCTGGAGATCAGCTGGTAGGTCTTCTTGTCATCGAGCGGCAGCAGCGCCAGGTCGAGCTGCTCCTCGGGCTTCTTCCCCCGGTTGATCAGCTTCACCGCGTTGCTGATCACCGTCAGGGTGGTGAGCCCGAGGAAGTCGAACTTCACCAGCCCGGCCAGCTCCACCTCGTCCTTGGCGAACTGCGTGACCAACTCGCCGTTCTGGCCCCGGCAGAGCGGCACGTACTCCCAGAGCGGCTTCTCGCCGATCACCACGCCCGCCGCGTGCATGCCGGTGGAGCGGGTCAGCCCCTCCAGCGCCCGGGCGAACTCGATGACCTGCTTGAAGACGGGCTTCTGCTCCTGGATCTGCGTCAGCTTGGGCTCGTGCTGCAGCGCCTTCTCGATGGTCGGGGGATGGCCGTCGATGAGCGGGGGGATGTTCCGCGTCAGCTCGTTCACTTCCGCGAACGGCAGCCCCATCACCCGGGCCACGTCCTTGATGGCGCTCTTCGCCGAGAGCGCCCCGTAGGTGATGATCTGCGCCACGTTCTCCTTGCCGTACTTCTCCGTGACGTAGTTGATCACTTCCCCGCGCCGGTCCTGGCAGAAGTCGATGTCGAAGTCCGGCATCGACACGCGCTCGGGATTGAGGAAGCGCTCGAAGAGCAGGTTGTAGGGAATGGGGTCGATGTCCGTGATGCGCAGCGAGTACGCCACCAGCGACCCGGCGCCCGACCCGCGCCCCGGCCCCACCGGGATGCCGTTGCGCTTGGCCCAGTTGATGAAGTCCTGGACGATGAGGAAGTAGCCGGAGAACTTCATCCCGATGATCACCGCCAGCTCGCGCTCCAGCCGCTCGCGGTAGAGGTCGACGTCGATGCGCCGCCCGGCACGGCCGATTTCCGCGAACCGCTGGTCCAGCCCTTCGCGGGCGCGCCGCACGAGGTAGCTGTCCAGCGTCTCGCCTTCCGGCACCTGGAACTTCGGCAGGTACTTGTCCTTCAGGTTCAGCTCGACCTTGCACCGCTCGGCGATCAGCCAGGAGTTGTGCACCGCCTCCTTCCACTCCGCCCCCACCCCGGTGACCGCCTCCAGCGCTCCGTACATCTCCTGCGGCGACTTGATGTACAGCTCCTCGGTCTCGTGCCGCAGGCGCCGCGGATCGTCGAAGGTGCGCCCCGAGGCGATGGCCATCAGCACCTCGTGCGCCCTGGCGTCCTCGCGCTTCACGTAGTGGCTGTCGGCTGTGGCCACCAGCGGCAGGCCTTCCTCGCGGGCCAAAGCGCAGATGCCATGGTTGACGGGAAGCTGCTCCTTGAGCGCGTTGCTCTGGATCTCCAGGTAGAGCCGGTCGCCGAAGATGGCCTTGAGGTCGCGCACCTCGCGCCGCGCCTCGTCCATGTCGCCGCGCCGGACCGCGCGCGGCACCGCCCCCGCCATGCAGGCGGTGAGCGCGATGACCCCCTCGCTGTGGGCCTTGAGCAGCGGCTTGTCGACCCGCGGGTCGTAGTAGAAGCCCTCGGTGAAGGCCTTGCTGCTCAGGTAGCGGAGGTTGCGGTAGCCCGCCTCGTTCTGGGCCAGCAGGACCAGGTGATTGCCCACGCGCTGCGTCTTGTCGCCCATCCCCTTCTCGCCGGCGACGTAGGCCTCGAACCCGATGATCGGCTTGATCCCCTGCTTCTTCGCCTCCTGCCAGAAGTTCACCACCCCGAACATGTTCCCGTGGTCGGTCACGGCGACCGCTTTCATCCCCGTCGCCGCGCAGGAAGCCATCAGGTCCGGAAGCCGGATCGCACCATCGAGGAGGCTGTACAGCGTGTGCAGATGGAGGTGAGCGAAGTCGGCGGGCATCGCGCGCCACCATAGCGCGGCCATCCGACATCGCGGCGGAGAAAAGAGGGCCCGCCGCGCCTCAAGAGGGAAAGAGGTCGCGCAGCGCGGAGTCGACGTCCGGGAAGCGGAAGCGGAACCCCGAGTCGAGCAGCTTTCGCGGCACCGCCCGCTGCCCCTCCAGCACGGAAGCGGCGAACTCTCCCAGGAGGATGCGCAGGGGCGCCGCCGGCACCGGCGCCCAGGAGGGACGGTGCAGCGCCCTCCCCAAGGCCTTGGCGAACTCCTTCATCGTGACGATCCCGGGCGCCACCAGGTTCACCGCTCCGGTCACTTCCCGATCGATACACCAGAGGATGGCCGCCACCTCGTCCTCGACGTGGACCCAGGGAAACCACTGCTTCCCGCTCCCGATGGGGCCGCCGACGAATGCCTTGAAGGGCAGGAGCATCCTCTCCAGCGCGCCGCCTTGAGCGCTGAGGACGATCCCGGTGCGCACCTGCACCGATCGCACCGCCGCCCGCTGCGCCTCCGCCTCCCAGCGCCGCACCACCCCGGCGAGGAAATCGCCGCCCGACGGGGCGCTCTCCTCCAGCACCTCGTCGCCGCGGCCGCCGTAGTAGCCGACCGCGCTTGCGTTCACCAGCACCTGGGGCTTGCGCGCCGCCTTCCCGATCGCCTCCACCAGCGCCCGGGTGGAGAAGACCCGGCTCTCCTCGATCTCCTTCTTGTACGCAGGCGTCCAGCGCCTTGCCCCCACGTTCGCGCCCGCGAGGTTCACCACCGCGTCCGCCCCCTCGACGCTCCAGGGCGCGGTGCCGAAACGGGGAAGGGCCACCATCTCGTCGCCCCGGGCGCGCAGGGCGCGTCCGAGGTGCGTCCCGATCAGCCCGCTCGCACCCGCAACCAGCGCGCGCATGCGGAATCGATGCGCGGGCGATCTGGGCGATTCGCCTCCGCTCCCCGCGCGGCTTCTGGGCTATTCTCCGCCGCCGTGAACGAGCTCTGCTGGATCACCCTCCAGGTCCCCGACCTGGAAAGGTCGCGCGCGTTCTGGCGGGAGGTGATCGGGCTCCCGGAGAAATCGTACACGCCCGCCTGGGTGGAGCTGGAGCTCCGGCCCGGGCTGATGCTCGCGCTGCACCCGGTCTTCTACCCAAACGCCATGATCAAGCGCGGCTACGACCGCGGCGGCCCGGTGCTCGCCATCCGGGTGATGAACCTCGACGAGATGTCCGCCCTGGTGATCCGGCACGGCGCCCGGGCGCTGGGCAGCTCGCAGGAGATCCCCGGCGGGCTCTCCCGCGACTTCGAGGATCCGGACGGATACGTGTTCGAGCTGGTGGAGCTCCGCCCGGGCGCAAATCCTGCGTAGCCACCCTGGCCTTTCCCTCGGGAGTGGTTGGCCCGTGCGATGCACAGCGTCAATCCATGAACCGCTTCCTCGACGAGCTGACCGGGGCGGCTGGATTCGCCGCTACCATCCTTTTTTCCCCTCTGTTGCGGTCGAAGTACTCCACCTGGGGATCGACCGGGGAAGAGGTGAAGCGCAAGCTCCCCGGCGACGAGCTCTTGCCCGAGCCGGCGCTCCAGTCCACCCGCGCCATCTCCATCGCGGCCGAGCCGAAGGAGGTGTGGCGCTGGATCGCCCAGATGGGCCGGAACCGGGGCGGGATGTACAGCTACCGGGTGCTGGAGACTCCGGACGCGCACGGCGTGATCCCCGTCTTCCAGAACATCGCTCCCGGCGACACCATCCTGGGCGCGGCCCGCACCTGGCGGGTGGTGGAGGTGGAGTTCGCCCGCCACCTGGTGCTCACCACCGGCATCAGCACCTGGACCTTCGTGCTCGAGCCGCTCGACGAGGCCCGCGGCACCCGCCTGATCGTGCGCAGCCGCCTGCCCGCCGAGGGCATCATCTGGAAGAGGATCATCGACCCCGGCAGCTTCGTCTTCGAGCGCAGGATGCTGATGGGCCTGCGCGAGCACGCCGAGCACGGCTGAGATAAACACGGCGGCGTGCCCGAGCTGCCCGACGTCACCGTCTACGTGGAGTCCATCGCCGCCCGGGTGGCGGGCCAGCCTCTCCTGAAAGTGCGCGCGGCCAGCCCGTTCGTGGTGCGCACCTTCGACCCGCCGCTCTCCGCCGCGGCGGGGAAGAAGGTGCTGCAGGTCAGCCGGCTGGGCAAGCGCATCGTCTTCACCCTGGAGGACGGGCTCTTCCTGGTGATCCACTTGATGATCGCGGGCCGCTTCAAGTGGCTCGAGGCGGGAGCGAAGATCCCCGCCAAGGTGGGGCTGGCCGCCCTGGACTTCCCCTCCGGCACCTTGTTGATGACCGAGGCGGCGACGAAGAAGCGGGCCTCGATCCACCTGGCCCGCTCGCTCGACGAGTTCCGGCGATCGGGCATCGAGCCCCTGGAGTGCACGGAGGAGGAGTTCGCCTCCGCGCTGCGGCGGGAGAACCACACGCTGAAGCGCGCCCTCACCGACCCCCGCCTCTTCTCCGGCATCGGCAACGCCTACTCCGACGAGATCCTCCACCGGGCGAAGCTCTCCCCCGCGCTCCTGACCGCGAAGATGTCGGAAGCGGAGGTGCGGGCGGTGGACCAGTCGACGCGCGCGGTGCTGGGCGAGTGGACCGCGCGCCTGCGCGAGGAGGCGCGCGACCGTTTCCCCGAGAAGGTGACCGCGTTCCGGGAGGACTTCGCGGTGCACGGCAAGTACCGCAAGCCCTGCCCGGTCTGCAAAACTTCCGTGCAGCGGATCGCGTACGCGGACAACGAGACCAACTACTGTCCCCGCTGCCAGACCGGAGGAAAACTCCTGTCAGATCGGTCGCTTGCACGCCTGCTCCACGACGACTGGCCGCGGACCATCGAGGAGTTGGAAGAGCGGTTTCCCGCTCCGCGAAAGTAGTTCCCGAAGGACTGTATACTGCGCCGCGCATTTGGCTCAGACCCGCCGCGCGCGAACGTGCACGGCGACGGAGGCGCGCGAAATGAACGAGGAGCGCAAGAACGGCGGAAACGGAAACGGCGACATCGGCGACGACGGCGATCCGCAGTTCACCTCGCCAGGCGTCGGCCCGCAGATGGACGAGACTGCGCCCGCTCCCGGCGGGCCCCCGCCGGGTCCGATGGAAGGGATGGGCGGCGAGATGGAGCCGGAGATGGAGGAGCCGGCCCCCCCGAAGCGCAAGCCCGCTCCGCGCAAGAAGGCGAAGAGCGCGGGCGCGAAGAAGCGCCCGGCGCGCAAGGCCGCGAAGAGCGCGCGGGCCGGCGGCAAGAAGAAGGCCGCTCCCAAGGCCAGGCGCGGGGCGAAGGCGAAGAAGGGGAAGGCGCGGGGCAAGAAGCGGCGGTAGCCTAATTCTCGAAGCTGTCGCTGCGCGCGGGCGCGCGTCCGGGCCGGGCGATCTTGTGCCGCGGCGGCGGGGGCGCGCCGGCCAACCGCCGGGCGGCGCGGGCGAGCTCGCGGTGCCGCGGCAGGTGCGGCTGGAGCAGGGCCCTCTGCATGGCCTTCTCGTCCGCGTCCTTGGGCACGTGCACCGGCTTGCCCGTGTTGGGGTGGTAGCCCGAGTAGTACATGTCCGTGGCCAGCGTCATGGGGGTGGGCGTGAAGTCCTGCACCTGCTGCGGGCGCCATCCGTTCTCCGCCAGGTAGTCGGAGAGCTCCACCATGTCCTTCACCTCGCAGCCCGGGTGGCCGGAGATGAAGTAGGGCACCAGGTACTGCTCCTTGCCCGCTTCCGCCGAGCGCCGCTCGAACAGCTCCTTGAAGCGGACGAACATCTCCTTGCCCGGCTTCTTCATCACCTTCACCACCCCGGGCGAGATGTGCTCCGGGGCGATCTTGAGATGTCCGCCCACGTGGTTCGCCACCAGCTCGCGGATGTACTGATCGCCGTTCCTGGCGTCGGCGAAGGCCAGGTCGTAGCGCACCCCGCTGGCCACCAAGGCGCGCTTCACCCCGGGAAGCTCTCGCGCCTTGCGCATCAGCTGGATGAGCGGGCCGTGGTCGGTGCCGAACTTCTCGCACACCGTCGGGTACACGCAGGAGGCTCGCCGGCAGGCGCGGTGCCACTCCTCGTCGGTGCAGGCCATGTTCCACATGTTGGCGGTGGCCCCGCCGATGTCGCTCACCACTCCCGTCCAGCCGGGCAGATCCCGGAGGCTCCCGATCTCCCGCAGCACCGAGCCCTCGCTGCGCGAGACCACGTCGCGCCCCTGGTGCTCGGTGATGCAGCAGAAGCTGCAGCCCGCCGCGCAGCCGCGCATGATGGTGACGCTGAAGCGGATCTGCTCCCAGGCGGGGATCTTCGCCCCCCCGTACATGGGGTGGGGCAGGCGGGTGAAGGGCAGCTCGTACTCGGCGTCGATCAGTTCGGTGGTGGGCGGGGGGGCGGGAGGGTTGAGCCAGACGATCTCCCCGCCGTGCTTCTGCAAGAGGATGCGCGCGTTGTCCGGGTTGTGCTCCAGGTGGTAGAGGCGGGAGAACTCCGCGTACACCTTCTTGTCGGCGACGATCTCCTCGTACGAGGGAAGCCACCTCTCCTCGCGGCCGCGCGGGTTGGTCAGGTAGCGCCAGCCCTGCTCCGCGTCGTCGTGGAAGCGCACCGCCGTGCCGCGCACGTCGGTCAGGCCGCAGATGTCCTCGCCCTGCGCCAGGCGGGAAGCGACTTCAAGAATCGGCCCCTCGCCCATCCCGTAGACGAGCAGGTCCGCGGGGCAGTCGAGGAGGATGGAGCGGCGCACCCGGTCGCTCCAGTAGTCGTAGTGCGCCAGGCGCCGCAGGGAGGCCTCCACGCCGCCGATCACCACCGGCACCCCGGGGAAGAGCTTCTTCAGCCTGCGCGCGTAGACCGCGGTGGCGTAGTCCGGGCGGCGCCCCGGGGCGGCGTCCGGGGTGTACGCGTCGGAGGCCCGCCGCTTCCGGCCGGCGGTGTAGTGGTTGACCATCGAGTCCATGTTCCCGCTGGAGACGCCGAAGAAGAGGCGCGGCTTGCCGCAGGCGGCGAAGTCGGCGGAGCCGCTGGCCTCGTCCCAGCGCGGCTGGCTGACGATGCCGACCTTGAACCCGCGGGAGGCGAGCAGGCGGCCGATCAAGGGGACGCCGAAGGTGGGGTGATCGACATAGGCGTCGCCGTTGATCAAAACGACGTCCAGTTGCTCCCAGCCGCGGCGCTTCGCGTCGTCGAGGGTGACCGGCAGGTACGCCTCCGGTCCCGGACGCGCAGGCGGCCGCGGCGAGCGCCCGCCGATCCGGACCAGGTTCAGCGGAGGCGGGCGGGGCATGGGGCGTTGATAACGCGGAGCGGATGTAGGTGCATTTCCGCCAAAGAAAGTTGCAGCCGCTTTGGCGCGTGAATGCGGGGCACTCTGCTATTCTGGCCTTCGATCATGTCCGACACCAGCGCGCCTCACACGCCCTTCACCGACGGGGACGCGCCCTCCCCGCCTGACCGTACCGCGGAGGATCCGCTCGCGGGCGACTGGTCCGAGGGATTGCCCGGCCCGGTGAGCGCGCTCTCCGTTCCGCTTCCCCAGCCCATCGCCCTGGCGGAGGAGGCGAAGCCGCCTCCTCCGCCCAAGGCCGAGGCTCCCGAGCCCCAGCCGCCTCCGCCTTCCCCCGTTTCCGAGCCGGAGCCGCCGGCGGCGGCGTCCTTCCTGGACGAGGAGGAGGCCACCCCGCCTCCTCCCGCTCCGCCCCCGCCGGTCGCCGAAGAGCCCGCGGTCGAGCCGCCTCCTGTCGCCTTCGCCTCGCCGTTCGTCGATCAGCCGGCAGCCGGGGAACCGCCTCCGGTTGCCCCGGCCCCACCCTTCGAAGAAGAGGAGGAGGCGGAACCGCCTCCTCCTTCGATTTTCGCCGACCTGCACGAGGAGATGCCGCCGCCCCAAGCCGCGCCGGCGTCGATCTTCAGCGATTTGCCGGAAATGCCACCCCCGCCGCCGGCCGGGAGCGAGCCCGCTCCGAGGGCTGCCGCGGCGCCGCCGCCCCAGGCGCTCGAGCCCGCTCTTCCGCCTCCTCTCCCGGATCTCCCACCGCCCGGAGCGGCACCTCCGCAGGCCGCCGCTCCGGCGATGCCCGAGGAGGAGCCCCCCTCCGCTCCCACGCCCTGGAGCGAGCCGGTAGCGCCTGCCGCCCCCGAGGCTGTGGAGGTGCCGCCCGCGCTGGCCGCGATGCCCCCGGTCCTGGCCCCGGCGCCGCCGGTGCTCGTCCCCGTCGAGCCCCCCGCCGAACCGCCGCCTGCTGCGGCCGAGCCCGCACCGGCCGAGGAGGCCAGCGCGCCGGCCCCCCCGGTCTGGGACGCCCCC
>DATKAG010000306.1:0-10419 GCA_035498355.1 Myxococcales bacterium
GGCCCCCCGGGGTTGGGTGGGGGGGGTCGAAGATCACCTGGGCCCGCTTGCGCCCGTCGATCCACAGCTCCTCCCAGACCTGGCCGGTCTTGTTCTCCCCCACCGGCCGGGGGAAGAAGCAGCGCCCGTGGATGGTCTCCCTGGCCGCGAACACGGACTGGAGGGAAGCCGGATCCTCTCCTCCCCGGGGCAGCTCGCCGGGGGCGAACACGCAGTTGCCGTAGCCTCCGCTGCCCTGGATGCGCCGCAGCCCCTGCCTCTGCAGCCACCCTTTCTCCGGCACCCGCCCGCGCAGCCCGGTGGCGCGGCGCAGGTAGAGGAAGCCCCCGCCCCCGAGCACCGCCACGGCCAGCAGCGCCCCGAGCAGGGTCCCCGGCCAGGGACTGGAAGAGCGCGCGCCTGGTTCCGCGCCGGCCCGCCTCCGGCGCGGCCCCTTTCGCGCTTCCGGCGGCTGCGGCAAGGCGCGCGTCTTGTCCTCCCGGGGGGCGGCGTCGCCCGTGCGTCCGCCCAGCGCCGAAGGCAAGGCATCCAGCGCCGAGAGCAGCTCGTCGCAGGTCTGGAACCGGTCGGCCGGCTTCTTGGCGCACATCCTCTCCACCACCAAGACCACCCGGGCGTCGCAGGGAACGATGGCGCGGATGTCGGGGAGGGGCGCCTTCACCTGCATGAGCATCACCTCCACCTTGCTCTTCGCCTCGAACGGCTTGCGGCCGGTGAGCAGGTGGAAGGCGGTGATGCCCAGGGAGTAGATGTCGCTGCGCGCGTCAATGGCGAAGCCCGTGGCCTGCTCCGGGCTCATGTAGTAGGGCGTGCCCAGCACCGCCTGGCCGGTGAGATCGGTCCGGGCGTCGCGGAGCTTGGCGATCCCGAAGTCGAGGATCTTCACCTCGCCCCGGGGCGAGAGCATCAGGTTGCCGGGCTTGATGTCGCGGTGGACCACGTGGTTGGCGTGGGCCTTGCGCAGTCCCTCGGCGCACTGGCGGAGCAGCGAGACCACTTGCGGCGCTCCCAGCGGGCCCTCCTTGAGCAGCGCGTCCAGGGCGCGGCCCTCGAAGTACTCCATCACGATGTACGGATCGGCGGCGTCCCCGTCGCTGCCCACGATCTCGTAGATCTGGATGATCGAGGGGTGCACGACCTTCGCCAGCACCTGCGCCTCGCGGCGGAAGCGCTCCAGGTAGCGGGGATCGCGGTTGGTGAGCACCTTGATGGCCACGTGCCGGTGGAGCGCCGGATCCGTCGCCCGGTACACCGCGCCCATCCCGCCCGACCCCAGCATCACCGGGTCGCGGTACCGCCCGAACGACGGCGTCGGCTGGGAGGCGGACACTCAGGTCTTTATAGCGGAAGCCTCCGGGGCGTCGGCTTTTGTCGCCAGGTGGGCAAACGCCCACACCGCGCAGGCGGCGAGCGCGGCGTAGCGCAGCCCCACGACCGGCCAGAAGATCGATCGATCGAACCATGCCGCCTGCGCCCAGGCCCGGTCGGCCTGCAGGTGGAGGCGGGCAAAGCTGGCGGCGTAGTCGGCCAGGGCCACCACCGAGGCGGCGCCGGCCAGCCAGCCGGGAACGGCCGCCAGCGCCAGCAGGGCCACCACCCAGAGCCAGTACTGCGGCGAGTAGACCTTGTTGGCGAGGAAGAAGACGCAGACCAGCGCGCAGGCGGCCTTGCCGGGGTCCAGCCGGCGGGTGCGCAGCTCGACGGCGGCGATGGCGCCGGCGGCCAGGAACCCGGCGAGGGCGGAGATGGCGTTCGCCGCGGGAACGAAGGCGCGGGCGTCGGCGCCGGCGAGCAGGTAGAGCGAGGGCTCGATCTCGCGGATCCGGTTGTACTGGAAGAACCAGCTCCAGCGGGGCCAGGCCGCAAGGGCGAAGGGCAGGTTCACGGCCAGGGTGATGGCGAGGAAGAGGCCGATCAGCTCCAGGGTCCGGCGCAGCGGGCCGCGCAGCGAGAGCAGAAGGACGATCCCCAGCACCAGCAGGGGAAAGAGCTTCGTCCAGACGGCCAGCGAGAGCGCCGCCACCGCCGCGGTCCGCCTCTCCGCGGCCCAGAGCCAGAGTCCGGCGAGCAAGGGGAGGATGCCCAGCAGGTCCCAGTTCAGGGCCCCGTACACCAGCAGCGCCGGCGAGGCGGCCCAGATCCACGGCTCCGCCCCGGGCAGCGCGGCGAGGAACCAGAGCGCGCCCAGGGCGCAGAGCGCGAGCAGCGCGAAGGTGAGGGCGAAGTAGCCCGCGCGATCCGGCAGGAGCACGCTGGGGAGCCACATGGCGAGGCCGAGCAGCACCGGGTACTCCACCTTGTCCTCGAGAAAGGGAAGGCGGTGGCGGGCGGCGCCGCGATCCTCGTGCAGGGCGAGGATGTCGGAATACGCAAGCGCCCCGAACGACCAGAGCCGGTAGCCCCAGGGCGAAGGATGCCGCGTTCCCTCTGCGGTGCGCAGGTAGCAGGCGAGCAGCACCGCCGCGCACACCGCCGCCGGCGCCGCCCACCTGCGCAGGGTGGCGCGCCGATCGAGCGGCCGATCGGTCACGGCCGGCGGCCCCGGGCGGATGTCGTCGCGGGTATGCCCGGTCCGCACCCGGAATTTTGCCGCGGAGGCGGACGCTTGGAGGCGCTCCCTGGCGGCACCGCATGTGTGAACCGGCGCATTTTCTCGTCCCAGCCCTTGCCGTTATCACGACTGAGGGCGCGGAAGGTGCGTCCCGAGGGGGGAGAAGGTGAGCGAAGCCGCAGCGCTTCAGGGCGCCGCAGAGGTGGGATCGGGCCCGGCGGCCATCGCGCCTGCCCCGGCCGCGATCGCCGGCAAGGCCGGCGGCGAGTCGCTGCGCGCCCTCAAGGAAGGCGCCCTCCTCCTCCTCGAGCTGGCCGCGCTCTGGGGGATCAACAAGGCCGGCTACACGTTGGTGGCGCGGCTCGAGATCCCCCTTCCCGGCAACGTCGCCGGCATGCTCCTGCTCTTCGGCCTGCTCTGCGCCGGGGTCGTGCCGGCGCGCCTCTTCGAGCGCAGCTCCACGCTCCTCGCCCGCCATCTCCCCTTCTTCTTCGTCCCCATCGCGGTCGGGCTGATCAACCTGGCCGGCACCGTGCTCTCGCAGGGGTGGCTGCTGCTGATCGTGCTGGTGGGGAGCGCGGCGGTGGGCCTCTGCACCACCGGATGGGTGGCGCAGATCCTCTCCCGGCTGAAGGCCCGCCCGTGAGCGCGCTCCTCACCCTCTACGGCATCGCGGTCACCGTGGGCACCTACGCGCTCAGCCGCAAGCTTTCGCGTCGCTGGCCCTCGCCCTTCACCAGCCCGGTCTTCTTCACCACCCTGGCCACCATCCTGGTGCTCGTCGCCAGCCGGGTGCGCTTCGCCGACTACCAGGAGGCGCAGAAGATCCTTACTTTCCTCCTCGGCCCGGCCACCGTCGCCCTGGCCCTGCCCCTCCATCGCAACCGCCGCCTGCTGATCGCCAACCTGGTCCCGGCCATGGCCGGGCTGGCGGCCGGCGCCGTCGGCACCCTGCTCGCCGCGGTGTTCCTCACCGAGGCGCTGGGCTTCTCCCGCAACATCGTCCTCTCCATCAGCATCAAGTCGGTGACCGCCCCGGTGGCGGTGGAACTGGCCCGGCTGATCGAGGCGGACCCGGCCCTCACCGTGGCCTTCGTCATCGTCACCGGGATGATCGGCGTGATGCTCGGGCCCTGGCTGCTCGACCGGGTGGGGATCCGCTCCCCGTTCGCCCGCGGTCTGGCGCTGGGGACCATCTCCCACGGCCAGGGCACCGCCCAGGCGGCGCTGGAGAGCGAGCTGTCGGGCGCGGTGGCCAGCATCGCCCTGGGGGTGGCGGCGGTCTTCGTCTCCACCATCGCCCCCCACCTGCTGCCCTACCTCTAGATCCCCGATCAGAGACAGTCGCCCCGGTCAGGCGCGTCAGTCGTCCTCAGGGCGGTCGTGCGAGCCATGGTGGTGGCGGCGGTCGTGGCAGTTCTTGTCATGGTCCGGGAAGACGAGTGCGGCGCCCGGCTGCAATCCCATCAGCTTGAGCGCGGCGCGGCCCAGGTAGCCGTACGGGTTCTGGAACGTCTCGGCGAACTCGAAGTGGTTGTACCCGGGCGCGATGACCAGCGTCACATCCTTGCCCGCGGCCCTGAGCGCCGCCGCGAAGTCGTCGTTCTGTCGCTGGAACTCGGGAGTCTCCATCGTTCCGTGCCCGACCACCACGGGCATGTTGATCCGGTCGATGTGCAGGATGGGGCTGAGCTGCGTGATCGTATCGCCCAGCTGGAAGTCCAGGTAGAGGTTCCGCGCCGAGAGAGAGGCCGGGACCAGGTCGTACATCCCGCTGGCGCAGACCGCTCCCTTGATCATGTCCCGGGGCAGGCCGCGAGCGCGCCAGTCGGTCGTGATCACCACTCCGCAGAGGTGGCCGCCGGAAGAATGGCCCGAAACGTAGATGCGATCCTTGTCGAGGCCGAGCTTCTTCGCGTTCTTGTACACCCACGCCACGCCGGAGCGGACCTGCTCCGCCATGGTGATGAGGTTCTTGTCCGGCTTGCCGTCGGCGCCGACGGTCTGCGTGACGTTGATGAAGTCGAGGGCGATGAAGTTGGCGCCCGCGTCCACGTAGTTCTCCGCCATGTACCCGGCGCCCTGCGCGCTGCCCGACCGCCACGCTCCGCCGTGGATGAAGATCATGGTGGGCGCGTGCCTGATCCACGCGCTGGTCCGATACAGATCGAGGCCTTCGAACTCGCTCGGACCGTAAGAGTACCGCTCCGGAGGCAAGCGGCTACGGAAATCGGAGGTCATCGCAGAGTCGCGCGTGCCGGTAGCCGGCGGGTCCTGCTGCCAGCAGACCTGGTCGTACGCCGAGTCGATCTGGGGCTTGGTGTACGTGACGCCGTGCGGATCGGTGTAGACGATCGGGTCTCCCGGCTGTGCGTCCGGCAAGTGCCACGCGGGCCAGGGGCAGTAGGAGGGCGACGCCGGCGGCGTGAAGGCTGCCCGACCCGGCAGAGAGATCGACGCGGACGCGGCAAGAACCGCCAGCATGAACGTTCGGCGCATTGGATTCCCCCATTCTCTTCGTGAGGACGCAGGGTGCGGGACCGAAGTGGAGTCGGGCGCAACCTGTTCAGGGGATGGATTCGCGAGTCAAGGCGTCCAGCGGCAATCGCGGTGGAGTCAGTCGATCACGCGTCGCGCTGCTACGATCGTCGGATGGAGCGTGCTGCTCGACTCATCACCTGAGGCCGGCCCGCAGCACCGGCGACGCGCTTGCTGGCGGCGCCCCTAGACGGGGGTGACCGACCGCCGCTTGGGCGTCGCGGGCCGGTCGCGCTGCGCGGCGGCCTGGAAGCGGCGGATGATCTCCTCCCGCAGCCGATCGCCGGGGACGATGGAGTCCACCACCTGCTCTGCGGCCAGCTTGTAGATGTCGATGTCCGCCTTGTACTCCTCGCGCAGCTCCTGCACGTACGCTGCCCGCTCGCCTTCCGGCTTCTCCTGGATTTTGTTGAAGTAGACCGCGTTCACCGCCGCCTCCGGCCCCATCACCGCGATCATCGCCTGGGGCAGGGCCAGGGTGGCGTCGGGCTCGAAGGCCGGTCCCCCGAAGGCGTAGAGGCCCGCGCCGTACGACTTGCGCACGATCACGCAGAGCTTGGGAACGGTGGCCTCGGAGACGGCCATGATCATCTTCGCCCCGTGGCGGATGATCCCCTCCCGCTCCACCTTGGTGCCGATCATGAACCCGGGCACGTCGGGCAGGTAGAGGAGGGGGATTCCGAAGGCGTCGCAGAGCCAGATGAAGCGCGCGGCCTTGTCGGCGCTGTCCACGAACAGCACCCCGCCCTTGTGCTTCGGCTGGCTGGCGATGATCCCCACCGGCTTGCCGTCCATGCGGGCGAAGGCGGTGATCACCTCGGGGGCGAAGAGCTTCTTCAGCTCGAAGAGGGAATCGGCGTCCACCAGCTCGCGGATGAGGGCGAACATGTCGAAGAACTTGTTCTGGTCGGGAGGGATGATCTCCTCGATGCGCTTTCCCGAGGAGGCGGGAGCCACCGGCTGTTGCGCGGGGAGCGGGGCGGCGAAGTTCTCCGGAAAGTAGGAGAGGTACCGCTTCGCCGCGGCGATGGCCTCCTGCTCGGTCTTCACCAGCACGTCGCCGCAGCCGGAAACCGAGCAGTGCATGCGCGCCCCGCCCAGCTCCTCCAGGGTGACCTTCTCCCCGATCACCATCTCCGCCATCCTTGGCGAGCCCAGGTACATCGAGGCGTTTCCCTCCACCATCACCACGATGTCGCAGAAGGCCGGGATGTAGGCCCCGCCCGCCGCGCTGGGCCCGAAGAGCAGGCAGACCTGGGGCACCAGCCCGCTCATCTGGCACTGCATGTAGAAGATGCGCCCCGCTCCCCGCCGGCCGGGGAACATCTCGACCTGGTCGGTGATCCGCGCCCCCGCCGAGTCGACCAGGTAGAGCATGGGGCAGCGGGTCTTGAGAGCCTGCTCCTGGATGCGGATGATCTTCTCCACCGTCCGCCGGCCCCAGGACCCCGCCTTGACGGTGGAGTCGTTGGCCATCACCGCCACCGTCCGGCCGGCGATCTTCCCCAGCCCGGTGACCACCCCGTCCGCCGGCAGCTCCGGATCGGCGCCGTTGGCGAAGGCCCCGTCCTCCACGAAGGTGCCGGCGTCGAGCAGGAGGCGCACGCGCTCGCGGGCGAAGAGCTTTCCCGTCTCGGCGTTCTTCTGGTGGTACTTGGGCGCCCCGCCCTTCTCGATCCGCGCCAGCTCCTTCTTCACCTTGTCGTCGAAGGCCATCGGGCGGCGCTTCTAGCAGACCCGGCTACTTGGGGAAATACGGCGCGGGAGCGGGAATGGCCTCGCCGTCGTGCCGGGGATCGGAGGCGCCCAGCTTCACCTGGCTCTTGCGGTCGAAGAGCACCGCCTGGCCGTAGCCGAAGTTGGGCATGCGCGGGGGCAGGACGTGCAGCTGGTGCCCCAGCGCGGTGAGCTCGTCGCGCGCCTCTTGCGGGATGGAGCTCTCCACCTCCACGTCGCAGCCGGGGAAGGTGGGCTTGGTGAAGCGGCCCGCCTCCAGCGCCTGCTGGAGGGTCATGCCGAAGTCGGCGACGTCCACCACGAACTGGGCGTGCGCCTGCGCCTGGTTCCAGCCGCCCATGATCCCGAAGCCGATGCGCACCTCGTCCTTCTGCAGGAAGGCGGGGATGATGGTGTGCAGGGGGCGCTTGTGGCCGGCGATGGTGTTTGGCTGGCCGGGCTTGAGGGTGAAGAGGTTGCCCCGGTTCTGCAGCATGAAGCCGCCGCCCTTGGGCGTCAGGCCCGACCCGAATCCGGCGTAGTTGCTCTGGATGAGGGAGACGATGTTCCCCTCCCCGTCCACCACGCTGAGATAGATGGTGTCGCTCCCCCGCGCCGCGGTGACGCCGGGGAGCTGCGAGGGCTCCACCTGGCAGGCGGCCTTCTTCGGGTCGATCAGCCGCGCCCGCCGCTCGGCGTTCTCCCGGGAGAGGAGCTGCTCGACCGGGATGCGCGAGGAGCGCGGGTCGCCGACGTACTTGAGCAGGTCGGCGTAGGCGAGCTTCTTCGCCTCGATCATCGCGTGCAGGGTGCGCGAGGAGTGGAAGCCCCAGTCGCGCAGGGGGAACTGCTCGAGGATGTTGAGCATCTGCAGGGCGGCGATCCCCTGCCCGTTGGGCGGCAGCTCGCTCACCTTCCAGCCCCGGTAGGTGGTCTGCAGGGGCTCCACCCACTCCCCCTTGAACGAGGCCAGGTCCTCGAGCGTCATCACCCCGCCCCGGGCGCGCACCACTTCCACGATGGCCTGGGCGGTGGGCCCCTTGTAGAAGCCGTCGGCGCCGCCCTCCGCGATTCTCTTCAGCGAGCGGGCCAGCGCCGGGTTGCGGAAGAGCTCTCCCGCCTTGGGAGCGTGCCCCTGGAGGAGGAAGGTGGCCGCCGACTCCGGATCCTCGGAGAGCATCTGCACCGAGTGCGACCAGAGGCCAGCCGTGATCTCCATCACCGGGAAGCCGTTCTCCGCGTACCAGATGGCCGGGGCAAGGTCGGTGGCCAGCGGCAGGCGGCCGAAGCGCTGGTGCATCGCCGCCCAGCCTGCCACCGCGCCCGGCACCGTCACCGTGTAGACGCCCCGGTAGGGAAGCTCGCCCTTGACGCCCTTGCTCTCCAGGAACTCCAGGGTCATGCCCGCAGGCGACCACCCGCTGGCGTTCAGCCCGTAGAGCTTGTCCTCCTTGGCCAGGTAGACGATGGCGAAGAGGTCGCCGCCGATGCCGTTGGAGGTGGGCTCCATCAACCCCTGGGTGGAGTTGGCGGCGATGGCGGCGTCGACCGCGTTGCCGCCCCTCTGCAAGATCTGTACGGCCGCCTGCGCCGCCAGCGGCTGGCTGGAGGCGGCGACGCCGTGCTGGGAGGCGACGATCGAGCGTCCGGGGACGGGGAGAGCGGCTGCCAGGGTCAGCATCAAGGCCACCATGGCGGACTTGTATCACCCCCCGGGCAAATGCATTCTAGGAGGCCGATGCCCAGGGGGAAGCCGCGTGAACAAGGCGATACCGCGGTCGTCACCGAGAAGAAGAGCAAGACCCAGAAGCCCCGGCTGTGGAAAGTGCTCCTGCACAACGACGACTACACGACGATGGAGTTCGTCATCCACGTGCTGGAAACGGTGTTCAACAAGGAGCCGGCGGTGGCCCACGACCTGATGCTGCAGGTGCATACTCGTGGCATGTGCCTGGCCGGCGTTTACACTTACGAGATCGCGGAGACCAAGGTCTCCACGGTGGAGCAGATGGCCAGGGCGGCGGAGTTTCCTTTTCTCTGTACGATGGAACCGGAATGAGCTTGTCGATCACCAAGGAGCTGGAGTCCTCGTTGCGGCTGGCGTTCGCGGAGGCGAAGGCCCGCAGGCACGAGCACGTGACCCTGGAGCACCTGCTCTACGCGCTCTTGCGCGACCCGGTGGCCTCGCGGATCCTCCGCGCCTGCGGGGCCCGGCTGCCGGAGCTGAAGCGCGACCTGGAGCAGCACCTTTTGGAGAGCCAGCCCCAGCTCCCGGAGGGGTTCGACCGCGACCCCGAGCAGACCCGCGCCTTCCAGCGGGTGCTGGAGCGGGCGGCCATGCAGGTGCAGTCCAGCGGCAAGGAGACCATCGACGCCGGATCGGTGCTGGTGGCCCTCTTCCGCGAGCGCGACTCCCACGCCCTGTATCTGCTGGAGAAGCAGGGGGTCACCCGCCTCGACCTGTTGCGCTTCATCTCCCACGGGGCGCTCAAGGTGCGCGACGAGAGCGGCCTGCGCCCCCAGGGCGGCGACGACGAGCTTCACGCCCAGCCCCAGGGCGACGAGGAGGACGGCGGTCTGGCGGACGACCCGCTCGCCGCCTACTGCGTCGACCTCATCCAGCGCGCCGCCGAAGGGCGCATCGATCCGCTGGTGGGGCGGAAGAACGAGCTGGAGCGCACCATGCAGGTGCTCTGCCGGCGGCGGAAGAACAACCCCATCTACGTGGGCGAGGCGGGGGTGGGGAAGACGGCCCTGGCCGAGGGGCTGGCGGTGGCCATCCACGAGCAGAAGGTGCCGGAGATCCTCAAGTCCGCCCCTCTCTACGCGCTGGACCTGGGGGCGCTGCTCGCCGGGACCAAGTTTCGCGGCCAGTTCGAGGAGCGGCTGAAGGCGGTGGTGAAGGCCCTGGCGGCCAAGCCGGGCGCCATCCTCTTCATCGACGAGATCCACATGCTGGTGGGGGCGGGAGCGACCAGCGGCGGATCGATGGACGCCTCGAACCTCCTCAAGCCGGCGCTGGCCAACGGCGAGCTGCGCTGCATCGGCAGCACCACCTTTTCCGACTTCAAGGCCAGCTTCGACCGGGACAAGGCGCTGGCCCGGCGCTTCCAGAAGATCGAGGTGCTGGAGCCCAGCCGGGACGAGGCGGTGCAGATCCTCCAGGGCCTGAAGAGCCGCTACGAGGAGCACCACGGGGTGACCTACAGCGAGCCGGCGCTGGAGGCGGCGGTGGACCTCTCCGCCAAGCACCTGGTCGACCGGCACCTGCCGGACAAGGCCATCGACGTGATCGACGAGGCCGGCGCCCTGCAGCGGATGAAGCCGCAGGCCGAGCGGGTGTCCCTCATCGGGGTCCCGGAGATCGAGCAGGTGGTGGCGAAGATCGCCCGCATCCCGGCCCGCAGCGTCTCCAGCGACGACAAGTCGGCCCTCAGGAGCCTGGCCCCCGAGCTGAAGAAGGTGGTGTACGGGCAGGACGCGGCCATCGAGGCCCTGGCCAGCGCCATCCTCCTCTCCCGCTCCGGGCTGGGGACTCCCACCAAGCCCATCGGCAGCTTCCTCTTCTCCGGGCCCACCGGGGTGGGCAAGACCGAGCTGGCCAAGGCGCTGGC
>DATKAG010000307.1:0-2738 GCA_035498355.1 Myxococcales bacterium
GCCTTGTCTTTCTCTATGGCCCGCTGGTAGTGGTTCCTTGCCTTCTGCAGGTCGCCAAGATTGTGATAGGCCTCCGCCACCAGCGCGTGCATTCCAGGGTCGGTGTAGTCCGCCCGAAGCAGGCGGCCCCCGTAGAACGCCGCTTCACGGTAGCGTCCCTCCCGGAAGAGGTTCATGGTGATGTAGCGAAGGATCTCCGCCGGGCTGCTGGCGGGGGCCACCGGTGTCTTGAGGAGACGGGATCCCGCCCGCACCTCTTCCGCGGCTGCCGTGCGGTTTCCCTGACCCAGCAGGATCACCGCCCGCTGCAGGTGCAGGTAGGGGTCCTGGGGCGAAATCCTGGAAGCCGCTTCCAGGTGGTACAGCGCAAGGCCCGCCTCTCCGAGCTCGCGGTAGATGGAGGCCAGGTAGAGGTGAGGCAGGATGGAGCCGCGCCGCTGCTGCAGCACCTCGTTGAAGAGCCGAGCGGAATCCTCCAGGTCACCGCGGAAGAACAGGCGGATCGCCAGCACGAGCGCGGTGTTCAGGTACCCTACCTGCAGGCGCTTGTTCTGCGGATCGATCTCCAGCGCTCGCGCGAACCACCAGATGGCCTTGTCCGGCCGGCGCGCCTTCAGGCACGCCAGTCCGGCCAGCCCGTATGGCGCGGAGAAGGACGGCTGCAGCTCCACGGCGCGCTTGAGGTGGCGCACCGCCAGCGCGTATTCCCCGAGCCCCAGGTAGGCGCGGCCCAGGAAGAAGCGCCCGGACACGGAATGGGGCAGTCGGCGGACGTAGCCTCCAAGCGCCTGCACCGCGCTGGCAAACTCTCCCTGCGCATGGTGCGCACGCCCGAGGTACAAGAGGGCCTGGGGATAGTCCTCCGTGCTGCCGACGATCGCCGCCAGGAGCTTGACCGCGCGGCCGTAGTCACGCTTGCGTCCCGCCTCCAGGGCCTGGCTGAGCATCGACTCGTAGTTCGCCGGCGCCATCTGGGTCGAGTGTAGCACGCACCCGGATTGCTTTACAAACCGGTGGCTTTCATCTAAAAATGAGCCATGCGAGGGGTGAAGAGTCTATCGGCAATCGCCGAGGACCAGCGCGCCGTTTCCGACCGCGCTTCCCTGGCCGTCCGGGTGGCCGTGGCAGCTGCCGTTCTTTGCCTCTCCGCGATACAGGGCCGGCCGGGGGCCTCGATCGTCGGCGTCTGCGTGCTGGCCGGCTTCGGCGGCGCGTGGGCGCTTCGCACGTTTCTCCTGGAGCGGCGCACCCCTCGCCAGGCGCTGTTCCTGCCTTCGCTCGCCCTGGATACCCTGGCCATGCTGGCCCTCGGTCTTGCCGCGCTGGCGGGCTCCGACCTCAACGCGGCGCTCCCCTCGATCTTCGTGGTGGAGGGGTTCTGCGCGTCGGCGGCGCTGCTCGCGGCGCTGCGGATGTCGGTGCGCGAATGCGTGCTCGCCACCGCCAGCGCGGTGGTGATCACCGGCGCCTGCGTGCTGTATGCCATCCTCCATTACCCGGGGAGCATCGCCTACGCGCTGATCGTCCTCCCGTTCCTCAACGCCCTCGTGGGCGGCCTCGCCGCCCTGGCCTGCCACCGATACTCCTCGGCGCTGCAGGACAATCTCATTACGGAGGACCTGCTGCGTGCAAGCCGCCGGCTCACCATGACCATGGACATCGTCTCGGCGTCCATCTTCAACCTGCACCAGCTCATCAACAAGCTCGCCGATATCTCGGCCACCGTCTCCGAGGGCGCCCGCAACCAGGCCGCGGGGATCGTCGAGGTGTCCGAGGCCGCCGAACAGATGCAGGGCGCCATGGAGAAGATCTCGCAGTCCACCGAGCGCACGGCCTCCACCCTCGGCACGACCGCGGAGTTCGCCCAGAGCGGCAACACCATCGTGCAGAAGGTCATCGAGGAGATCCTGGGGATCCACGACGTGGTGGACAAGATGGTGGCGGCCCTTGCGCGCATCAACGACATCGCGGACCAGACCAACCTGCTCGCGCTGAACGCGGCCATAGAGGCTTCCCGCGTGGGTGACCAGGAGAGCGGGTTCTCCGTGGTGGCAGACGAGATCCGAAAGCTCGCGGAGAAATCCGTGGAGACCGCCAGCGAGGTGAGCAAGTGGGTGCGCCAGATCGAGTCGGTGATCGAGCGCGGCGGCGAGTCGTCACGGGAGGCCGGCAGGATCTTCGACACGCTGGCGCATGACCTGGGCGGTCACGCCGGCTTCATCCACGAGCTGTTCCGCTCGCTCAAG
This sequence comes from Myxococcales bacterium, assembly GCA_035498355.1. GTDB lineage: Bacteria > Myxococcota > Myxococcia > Myxococcales > 40CM-4-68-19 > 40CM-4-68-19. The sequence goes on from DATKAG010000307.1 coordinate 2,247, forward strand.
GAGCAATTGGGCGCCAACCGCATGGTGACGGGGACCATAGAAGGAATCGGCTCGGTGGTCACGGACAACCGGGCCTCGGCGGAGTCCGTTGGACGGATCATCGATGACCTGAAACGGGAAATGCTCAAGCTGGAATCCCTGGTAGGGGACAAGGTCCAGGAGGCGGAGAAACTCTACCGCAGCGCCGAGGCGGCGGGGTAGGAGCGAGGATCCCTTGGAGTCACGGGGCATCTTCCTCAACCTCTCGCCGCTGGACCATCGCTACTCCCTGTCCAGCCCGGCCCTGTTCGCTTCGCTCAGCGGCGTCCTGGGAGAGGAGGCCGCGGTGCGCTATTGCGCCCGCGTGGAGGCGGCCCTGCTGAAGGCGCTCCTCGGCCACGCGGGTGTGCCGGGCGCCGGCCCCGGGCTCTTTCCCCAGATCGACGCGGCCGCGGAGGCCGTGGACCCCGAGCAGGTGTACGAGGAAGAGAAGAAGACCCAGCACAACGTCCG
>DATKAG010000308.1:0-2823 GCA_035498355.1 Myxococcales bacterium
TTCCTCCCATGATGGCGAGGTTGGTGATGGTCTCGTCCAGCGCGCCCCCGCGGGAGGCGATCCAGAGCCAGAGGATCCGCCCGTCGATGGCCAGGCCCGCAAGGACGCCGAGGAGGCCGGCCACCAGCGCCAGCTCCAGCCGGTACCCGGCGATCAGCCGCTCCACGGCCGGGCTGCTCCCGATGCCGTCGAGCACGAACACCGCCTTGGCGAAGATGCCCAGGAGCGTGACCTGGAGCCCGAGGATCGCGAGCGCGCTGCCCAGCAAGGCGAAGTGGGTGTGCAGCACGCGGCCGAAGATCTCCACCCGGGCCATCGCCACCGCGGCGGTGAGCGAGAGGCCCAGGGCCATGGCGCCCAGCCCGGGGACCGCGAACAGCCACCAGGGGCTGAAGAGGAGCATGAAGCGGAGGTGGCGCCAGCCGTCGCGCCAGGTGCGCAGGTGGGCCCGGCGGCCCCGGCCGTCGGGCCGCAGGCTGGTGGGCACCTCGCTGATGCGCAGCTTCTCCTGGGCGGCGCGGATCACCATCTCGCTGGCGAACTCCATCCCCGGGCTGCGCAGGGAGAGGGAGCGGATGGCCTCGCGGGAGAAGCCGCGCATGCCACAATGGGCGTCGGTGATGCCGGCGCCGAAGAAGAGGTTGAGGATCCAGGTGAGGACGGGATTGCCCAGGAAGCGGTGCAGGAAGGGCATCGCCCCGGGGTGGATCACCCCGCGGAAGCGCGAGCCCATCACCAGCTCGTTGCCGTCGCGCAGCCGCTCCACGAAGCGGGGGACGTCCTGGAACTCGTAGCTGTCGTCGGCGTCACCCATCACCACGTAGCGGCCGCGGGCGGCCTCGATGCCCGCCCGCAGGGCGGCGCCGTAGCCCTTCTCCTCCACCTCGATGACGCGGGCCCCGGCCTCGCGGGCCAGCTCCGGCGAGCCGTCCTCCGATCCGTTGTCGGCCACCAGCACCTCCGCCGACACCCCGGCCTCGCGGCAGGCCTCGATCGCCTTGCGCACGCAGACAGCCACCGTCTTCGCCTCGTTGAGGCAGGGCATCAGCACCGTCAGCTCGACGGGCGACGGGCCCACCTGCGCGGCCGCTCGCATGGGCGGGACTGTACGGGCGCCCAGGCGATACGGGCAAGAAAAGCCGGAGTGCTCGGATGAGCGGGGGTGTGGGCGGGGAGCGATCGCGGCGGCTGGACGCCATCTGCGCCCTGCTCCTGCTGGTGGCCGGGACCTCGCTCTGCATGCACGTCTTCGCCAGCGGCAAGTGGGGCCCGCGGCCCAATACCCAGGACGAGTCCGTCTACCTCTTCCAGGCGAAGACCCTGGCCTCGGGCCACCTGACGATGCCCTCCCCGCCCCTGCCCGAGTTCTTCCAGGCGGCACATCTCCTGACGGTCCCCCGCTTCGCCGCCAAGTACCTGCCCGGCCACGCCGCGCTGCTGGCGCCCTTCGAGGCCCTGGGAATGGTCTGGCTGGCCCCTTGCCTGCTCCTGGGAGCGACGGCGGCGCTGCTCTTCCTCGCCGCCCGGCTGGCGGGCCTCTCCCTCTGGGCGTCCTGGGTGGCGGCGCTGCTCCTCCTCGGCAACACCGAGGTGTTCCCCTTCTTCGCGAGCTACCTCTCGCAGGCCAGCTCGGTGGCGGGCGCCGCCGCGGTGATCGCGCTGGCCCTGGCGGTGGACCTGCGCCCCAGGCCGGGGCGGATCGCGGCGCTCTTCGCCGCCATCGCCTTCACCGGCCTGGTCCGCCCCTTTGCCGGGGCGGCGGCCCTGGCCACGGGAGCGGTGGTGATCCTGAGGATCCGCCGCCGGACGCCGCCCCTGACGCTGGCCTGGGCGCTGCCTCCCCTGATCGCCGGAGCGCTGGCGCTGGGGGTGGTCTGCAAGGCCAGCACCGGATCGTGGACCACGGCGCCCTGGTCGCTCTACGCGAAGCAGTACATGCCCTTCGACGGACCCGGCATCGGGCCCGTGCGCTCCGACGCACCGACGCTCTCGCTCCCGCCCCACCTGCGCGACCTGGAGGTGGGGTTCCGCCAGTCGCGCGAGCGCCACACCTTCGCCCGCCTTCCCGGGGAAGCCTTCCGCCGGCTCCTGCTGGTGGGCAACCTCTTGCCCGGGTGGGTGGCGGTGGCGTTCGCCGTCGCCGGCCTTCTCTGGCGCCCGCTCTGGCCGGCCGGGGTCTTCGCCGCGGCCTTCTTCCTCCTCCAGCTCACCTTCCACTTCCGGGCGCCCATCTACTACCTGGAGACCGTCCCCTGGCTCTGCCTCGCGGCCGCGGCCGGCGCGGAGCTGGCGGTGCGATTCGTCCGGGGCCTGCGCCTCGCGGCCGCCCTTCCCGCCGCGGCGGCGCTGGTCCTGGCCGCCCTCTGGGTCGGCGTGCTGATGGGCACCGGAGTGCGGCTGGTGGTGGTCCACGCGAAGGAACGGCACTGGACCTACGCCCTCTGGGAGCCGGCCTTCGAGTGGCTGCGCGAGCAGCGCGCCCTGGTCTTCCTCCGCTACCCCGCGAAGTGGGACGGGAACATCGACCTCACCTACAACGAGCCCGACCTCTCCCGGGCCTCGCTGGTGCGGGCCATCGACCTGGGCGCCCGCGACGGCGAGCTCCTCCCCTTCTTTCCCGGCCGGCCCGCCTTCGTGCTGGACGTCGTCACGCTGCGGGCCGAGCGGATTCGCTGAGGAAGCGCAGCTCGAACACCGCCCCGCGCTCTCCCTCCCGGTTGCGCGCTGCGATGCTCCCGCCGAAGCGCACCATGGTGGCGTGGCAGAGCGCCAGCCCCAGGCCGGTGCCTTGCCCCGGGGCGGAGGTGGTGAAGAAGGGCTCGA
>DATKAG010000309.1:0-6051 GCA_035498355.1 Myxococcales bacterium
CCGCGACCGGGGCGTGTTGATACCTGCGAACGCGGATCGCTGGGCTGCGCCGGACGGCCTCGTCGCTGCGCTGCTCAGCGTAGGATCCACTACGCTTCCGCTGCTCACTCCTCGGGCGTCCGGCTCGCCTTAGCGCTCCGCGTTCTCGGTGCGATCACCACCCCCGGTCGAGGCACTAGCGGTTCGCCAGCCTGGTGCGCAGCCGCGCCTCCAGCGCGTCGGCGATGCGCTGGTTGCCGCGCGCGCCGGGATGGCCGTCGGCGAGAAGCTCTTCAGCCGGCACTTCCACCACCACGAAGTCCAGGCCCTGCTTCTCGAACAACTCGCGCGCCATCCAGGGAGGCGTGTGGCCCGTGACGAGGAATACGCAGGGGACGCCGCGGGCCTGCGCCAGCGCCGCCATGTCCCGGTAGGACTCGCCCAGGGAGCGCATCCCCTCCGTTACCGCCGCGTCCGACCAGTAGAGGTGCCGCCAGAGCAGGTAGAAGCCGGTGGCTTGCAGGCCGGAGGGCGGCACGCGCAGCGTCTGCTCGAAGCCGACGGCCGGGGAAGGGCGCGGAGGTGGATGGAGCTGGCCCCAGAAGCTGCGGGCGATGAGGCCGGGCATGAAGATCCCGATCACCGCCCGGGGATGCGGAAGATCCCGCAGCCCGTCGTGCAGCCGGAGCCACGACTGGTCGGCGCGGTATGCCGGGCTGCCCAGGTTCACCGCTTGAAGACCGAGGCGGCTGCCGAGCAGCGCGGGAAAGGTTTCTTCCCAGCGCAGGCCGATGCCCGCCACCGTGGACTCGCCGGTGAAGACCAGCGAGGGAAGCGAAGGATCGATGGGGCTGCCGGGGATCCTCCGGCCTTCCCCGTCGGTCTGGATGCGCACCTGCCGCCCGGACAGCGGCAGGAGCAGATCCATCCCCGGCCTGAAGCTCTGCCCGTAGCGCGGGCTCCAGTCGGTGAGGGTCCGCATCATCGGGGTCAGCTCCTGCCGGACCAGCGGGCGCACCCGCCAGCGCAGGAGGCCTTCCGCGGCCAGCAGCGACAGCAGGACCGCGGCCGATACCCGCCAGCCGGCCGCGCCCCGGGGCAGGAAGGGGACGAGGAGGAGCAGGAGCGCTCCCGAAAGGCCCGCGGCCAGGCGGACGAAAGTGGCGATGGCCGGGCTTGCCACCAGGAAGAACTGCTGGGGAAGGAAGACGTGCGCCTCGAACCACCGGCCGTCGCAGCGCAGCGCGAAGAGGAGGAGCGAAAGGCCCGAAACGGCCACCGCGGCCTGCGCCAGCAGCCGGAGCGGGCTACGCAGGGCTCGCCCCCGCCCGGCCGATCACCACGAACAGGCCGCCTTCGTGCGAGAGCGTGCGCATCCAGCGGAGCTGCGCAAGGGCGTTCTCGAAGCCCCAGTCGTCCTCCGCCTCCTCGAAGAGGCCGTCCTCGGGCAAGGGCCCTCCGCCGAGCAGGGTGCCGGGATGGCTGCGCAGGTAGTCGACGCGGTTCTCCCGGAACCAGCCTTGCACCTCGCCCAGGGTGTGGCGGTGCTCCTCCACGTGGCGGTACTGGTCGAGCAGCCAGGCGTTCCGGCGGGCGGGCTCCTTGCGGCGCTCGCGCAGCACCGGGTCGCCCAAAAAGAAGCGGAACCCGCTCAGGCGCGCGACCAGGCGGCGCAGGCGGTGCGGCAGGCGCGCGCAGGCGTTGTAGAGGCCCACCACCACCATCCCGCCGGGCCGCGCCAGCCGGGCGATGGCGGCGAACGAGGCGCGCGGGTCGGGCGTGTGGTGCAGCACCCCGCTGGAGTACACCACGTCGAAGGCGCCCCGGCGCAGGCCCGGGGAGCGCAGGTCGGTCTCCACGAACCGCGCCCGGCCGATGCCGTAGCGGCGCCGCGCCGCCTCGGCCAGCTCGAGGGAAGGGCGACAGAGGTCCGCGCCCACCACCGTGCGGTCGGCGGTGGCGAGGAAGAGGCTCATCTGCCCGGTGCCGCAGCCCACCTCCAGGATCCGGGCATTGCCGGGGATGGACCGGTCCAGGGCCCGGGCCAGCTCGCTGCGGGAGGCGCGCGCGCGCAGCCAGGAGAAAGTGTCGCGCGGCGGATAGGCGGGGAAGGGCGCTCGCGCGTAGAAGGCGCGCACCGCCTCGGTGCGGGCATCGGAGGGGACGCGCAAGGAGGCGATCCCGCCCTCCTCGCCGTACTCCGCCCCGCACCCCGCGCAGCGCAGGCCCGGCCGCAGCGCGCCCGCGCAGCGGGGGCAGGCGAGCAGGTCCAGGGGCAGGTCAGAAGATGGCATAGATGAACGGCGCCAGCGCCTCGGCGCCGGCCGCGATCACCAGCAAGAGGCCGGTCACGCAGAGGAAGACCAGCAGCGGCACCAGCCACTTGCCGCCGCCTTCGCGCCGCCAGAGGCCGCGCGCCCCGTCCACGATGGCCGGGCCGGCGCTGCCGATCACGATCAAGGTGCGGGTGAGCCGGGAGCGCCGCTTGATCACGCGATGGCCTCCTCCGGGCCCGCCTGGGCGGCCCGGGTCTTCCGCACCAGCACGGGCCCGCAGACCAACAGGTCGATGCCGGAGCGGCGGAAGGTGGAGTAGGCCTCGGCTTCCCCGCAGACGATGGGCTCGCCGGCCAGGTTGAAGCTGGTGTTGAGCAGCACGGGAATGCCGGTGAGCCGTCCCACTTCCGAAAGCAGCGCGTGGAAGCGCGGGGCCATGGCCCGGTCCACCACCTGCACGCGGGCGGTGCCGTCCACGTGCGCCACCGCGGCCAGCCGCTGCCGCCATTCCTTGCGCACGGGAAACACCCCGGACATGAACCGCGCCAGCCGCTCCCCGCCGGGAGGGAGCTCGAAGTAGCGGGCGGCCGTCTCGGCGGTGACCGCCGGGGCGAAGGGGCGGAACTCCTCGCGGAACTTGATGCTGCGGTTGAGCTTGTCGCGCATCGCCGCGTCGTGGGGGGCGGCGAGGATGCTGCGGTGCCCGAGCGCCCGCGGGCCCAGCTCGCAGGCCCCGTCCACCCAGGCCACGATCCGGCCCGCCGAAAGCTCGGCGGCGACGGCCGGCAGAAGCTCCCGGTCCGAAAGGTGCTCGCAGGGAAGGCCGTCCTCGGCGGCCACCCGGGCAAGCTCCTGCGGCTGCGCCTGCGGTCCCCAGAACGGGTGGTCGGGGACGGGCCGGGAGGTGTTTCCGAAGTGGACCCGGTCCACGTACAAGGCGGCGCCCAGCGCGCAACCCGCGTCGCCCGGGGCGGAAGGGACGAAGACGCGCTCGAAGCCGCTCTCGCGCAGGATGCGCGCGTTGGCGCAGCCGTTGAGCGCCACGCCTCCGCCCAGGCAGAGGTCGGGAAGGTCGAGCTCCTCGTGGAGCGAGCGGGCCAGGTCGACCAGGGTGTCCTCCAGCACCTGCTGCACGGAGGCGGCCACGTCCGCGTAGTGCCGCCCCTGCGCGGTCTGCAGATCGATCGGATCCCAGGGATCGCGGGCCGGGCCGAAGACCTCCTCGAAGCGCGCGGAGTACGACCGGCGGGCGGAGAGGTGGTAGTCGAAATAGGAGAGGTCGAGGGCGAATCCCCCGTCGGGCGTGCGCTTGAGCACCTTGCGCACCTCGGCGGCGAGCGAGGGGCGCCCGTAGGCGGCGAGGCCCATCACCTTGTACTCGCCCTCGTTCACCGGGAAGCCGAGCCAGGCGGTGAAACTGGAGTAGAGCATCCCCAGGGAGTGGGGAAAGCGGATCTCGCGCAAGGGCTCGATGCGCGCGCGGCCTTCCCGGGCCACGGTCCCGCGGCCCAGGGAGAGCGTGGCCCATTCGCCCACGCCGTCGGCGGTGAGGATGGCGGCCTCCCGGGTCGGCGCGGTGAGGAAGGCGGCGGCGGCGTGCGCCTGGTGGTGCTCGGTGAAGAGGATCTTGCGGCCGCCCACGCCCAGGTGAGAACGGATGATCCCCTTCACCCAGAGCTTCTCCCCCAGCGCGTTGCGCATGGACTTGGGGAAGCTGCGCCAGGTGCGGGGGAAGCCGCGCAGGGCGGTGGTGAGGATGCGCTCGAACTTCAGCATCGGCTTCTCGTAGAAGACCACCGCGTCCAGGTCCTCGGGGCCGATGCCCTCCTGCCCGAGGCACCATTCGATGGCCCGCAAGGGGAAGGAGGCGTCGTTCTTGTGGCGGGAGAGCCGCTCCTCCTGCACCGAGCAGGCCGGGACGCCGTCCACCACCAGGGCGGCCGCGGAGTCGTGGTAGTGGGCGGAGATCCCCAGGACGCGCATCAGTACTGGCTCTCCAGCCGCCCCGCCGGACGACAAGGCGAGAACCCCTGCGGCTCCTTGCGCTGCGCGCGCCGGGCCAGGATCGCGAAAGGCGGCAGCAGCAGGAAGTACTGGACGGTGAGGAAGATCGCGCCGAGCAGGGAGGCGAGGGCGGCGGCCGCCCGCAGGTAACCCTTCCACAGTCGCCCCAGCCGCGCTTGCCAGAGGCGGGCCCCGGTGCGCCGGGAAGCGACGCGGGCGAGCTGGGCGCCGGTGTAGCTCATGTGGAATGCCTCGTCATGGAGCACCTCGTCGAAGACGGCCCGGGTCCCGGGGTCGTGCGCGAGCATCTGCCGGTAGAGGGCGAAGCGCCGGGCGGCCGCCTTTTCCGAAAGGTGGAGGAAGGCGAGCAAGGGAGCGTCGGCGCCGATGCGCACCTCGTCGAGGCCGCGCTCGCCAGGGGCCAGCCAGTTCGCCTCGAACACGCGGGCGGCCCGGGGAAGGGAGCGCAAGAGCGCGCGGGCGCGGGTGCGGAAGAGCGCCGCATGGCGAAGCTCGTCCCCGGCGTGGCGCAGGTAGAGGCGGCGGAGCAGCGGATCCGGCGTCAGCTCCGCGGCCCGGGAGATGTCGCGGCCGCCTTCCGCCTCGGTCTCGGCGAAGCGCAACAGCTTGCGCGCGCGCCGGTGGGGATCCCTCCACACCCAGCGGTGCAGGGGCCCCAGGGCGCGGTCCAGGGCGGACGGGTGGACCTCCATCCGGCGGACGCTAGCACAGGGTCCAGGAGCGGGCTTTGGGGACAGGCGCAATGTGATGGTGAGCGGGCAGCGACCGGTTTTATTCCCTGCGCTGGCGCCGCCAGGATCTTGCGCGGGTCGGGGCGATGCGTGAGAACCGCGGAGGCGATGGGCGGTCTCTACACGGCGGAATCCTTCCCGCACCTGCAGGCGATCTTCCGCCTCGGCCTGGCCCTGGGGCTGGGTCTCTTCGTCGGCCTGGAGCGGGAGTGGCGGCAGAAGGACGCCGGGCTGCGGACTTTCGGCTTCGCCGCCCTGCTCGGCGCCCTGGGCGGGGTGAGCGGCGACAACTACGCGCTGGTCAGCCTGGTGCTGCTCGGCGTGCTGCTCACGCTGATGAACTGGCAGGTGATCCGCCGGGGAGAGAAGCCGGAACTGACCACCTCGGCGGCGCTGCTGGTCACCGGGTACGTGGGCGTCCTCTGCGGAGTGGGCCACACCTTCACGCCGGTGGTGGTGACCATCGCGGTGGCGGGCCTCTTGGCCTGGAAGGAGCAGCTCGCCGGGTTCAGCATCGGGCTCACGGCCGCCGAGCTGCGCGCCGCCATCCTCCTCGGGGTCCTGGCTTTCGTCGTCTATCCCCTGCTCCCGCAGGCCGCGCTCGATCCCTGGGGGCTGATCCAGCCGCGCGCGGCCTGGGTCACCGTCATCCTCATCGCCGCCATCGGCTTCGCCAACTACGTGCTGCTCAAGGCCTTCGGCACCAAGGGAGTGCAGATCACCGGCTTTCTCGGCGGGCTGGTGAACAGCACGGTCACCGTCACCGAGCTGGCCGTCCGCTCCAGGGAGAGCAGCGGGATCCTGCAGGACGAGGCCTACCGCGGCGTGCTCCTCGCCACCTGCGCCATGGCGGTGCGCAACGCGGTGCTGCTCGGCATCGTGGCCACCGCGGCGCTGCTCGCCGCGCTCTTGCCCATCGCCTTGATCCTGGTCAGCAGCCTTCTGTTGGCGGTGCGCGATCCCGGGCGCAGGGAGGCGCCCGCAGGGCCTCCCCCGGAGATCCCGCTGCGCTCGCCCTTCTCCCTCCAGTCGGCCCTCAA
>DATKAG010000310.1:0-13793 GCA_035498355.1 Myxococcales bacterium
GCGGCTGGGGCGCGAGGAGAACCGCGCCCGCGCCCTGGAACTGCTCGCCCTGGTGGGCCTGGGCGGCTTCGAGCGCCGCTATCCCTGGGAGCTGTCGGGCGGAATGCAACAGCGGGTGGCCATCACCCGGGGCCTGATCCACGACCCGGCCATGCTCCTGATGGACGAGCCCTTCGGCGCGCTCGACGCCATGACCCGCGAGGGCCTCAACCTCGAGCTGCAGCGCATCTGGCTGGCGCACCGGGAGACGGTGGTGTTCATCACCCACTCCATCGCCGAGGCGGTGTTCCTCGCCGACCGGGTGCTGATCATGACGCCGCGGCCGGGCCGGATCGTCGAGCAGGTGCCGGTGGCGATGCCCCGCCCGCGGCCTCTGGAAGTGATGGAGGCGCCCGAGTTCGGCGGCCTGGTCCGCCGCATCCGCGCCCACTTCCAGGTGAAGGGGGGCATCGACGGGTGAACGGCGCCCGCAACGCCGCGCTCCGCGCGCTTTTGCTCCTCTTCTCCCTCTGCGCCTGGGAGGCCGCGGTGCGCGCGCTCCGCATCCCCGCTTTCATCCTCCCCCGCCCTTCGCAGGTGGGGATGGCGCTCTATCGGGGGGCGGTGAGCGGCATCTACCTGCAGCATCTCTGGATCACGGCGGCGGAGACGCTGCTCGGCTTCCTCCTCGGCTCGCTGGTGGCGTTCCTCTTGGGCACCGCGCTCGCCGCCAGCCGCCGGACCGAGTACTTCCTCTATCCGTACATCGTCATGTTCCAGTCCATGCCCAAGGTGGCGCTGGCGCCCCTGGTGGTGGTCTGGTTCGGCCTGGGCCTCACCTCCAAAGTGGTGAGCGCTGCCCTCATCGCCTTTTTCCCCCTGCTGGTGAACACCATCGTCGGCCTGCGCTCCGCGGATGAGGACCGGGTGGACCTGATGCGCTCGCTCGACGCCAGCGAGATGCAGATCTTCCTCATGCTCCGGCTGCCCTCCGCCTTGCCCTTCCTCATGGCGGGCCTGGAGGTGGCGATGGTCTTCGCCCTGGTGGGCGCCATCGTGGCGGAGTTCGTGGGAGCCGAGGCCGGGCTGGGCACGCTCATCCAGAGCCGGAACTTCAGCATGGACGTGGCGGGGGAGTTCGCGGTGCTCTTCATCCTCGCGGCCATGGGCCTGCTCCTGAACCTTCTGCTGGCCTCGGTGCGCCGCCGCGTGCTCTTCTGGGACCCCTCGCAGAAGGCGGCCACCAGCGCCGCGCCCCTGAAAGGTGGCCTATGAAAAAGACGACCCTGTTCCTTGCGCTGCTCGCGGCCGCCGCACCCGCCGCGGAGAGCCCGGTGAAGGTGGGGTTCTGCGCCAGGACCATCACCTCGGCCGCGGCGCCCTTCGCCATCGCCACCAAGCTGGGCTGGTACGCGCCGGCGGGCATCAAGGTGCAGCTCGTCCCCGTGCCCGGGTCCACCGACTGCACCAAGCTGGTGGCCACGGGCGATCTGCCCTATTCGCTGCCCTCCATCGAGCCACTGCCGGCCGCGCTGCGGCAAGGCGTCAAGGCGAAGATCTTCTTCACCGCCTACCAGGGGAACATCTACGGGATCGCGGTGCCGGCGCAGAGCGCCGTGCGCTCGATCAAGGACCTGAAGGGAAAGAAGATCGGCGTGGCCTCGATGGGCTCCGGCGGGGTGCCGGTAGCCCGCGGCCTGTTGGCGATGAATGGCCTCGATCCCGAGAAGGACGTGCAGATCGTCGTGGTGGGCGAGTCGGCGCAGGCGGCGGCGCTGGTGCGCGCCGGGCAAGTAGAGGCGCTCTCGCTCTACGACACGCAGTACGCCCTGGTGGACAACGCCGGGGTGGAGTTGCGCATGCTCGACTCCGGACCGGTGGCGCGCTTCCCCTCCAACGGCTTTCTCGCCCTGGAGGAGACGCTGGAGAAGAACCGGGCGCAGGCGGCGGCGCTGGTGAAGGGATATGCGATGGGCACCGTGTTCGCGATGGCGAACCCGGAGGCGGCGGTGAAGATCCTCTACGAAGTCTACCCGCAGACCAAGCCGACGGGGAAGAGCGAGGAGGAGGGGCTCCGCGACGACGTGAAGACCCTTCTCGCCCGGGCCGCGCACTGGAAGCTCGAGGCCGGGGGCGTGAAGCGCTGGGGCGAGAGCTCGCTCAAGGACTTCGACGCGTACCAGGATTTCCTCGTCCGCTGGAAGGTGATCGAGGCGAAGGTCCCGGTGACGGACCTGGTGACCAACGAGCTGATCGACGAGGTGAACCGCTTCGATCCGGCGAAGATCGCGGCGGAAGCGAAGGCCTACAGGTAGAGGCCCGACCCGATGATCATCGGATGGGCAAGTGTGCGCAGGTGCGCACCTGCCTATCGTCGGATACCTCGTAGGTGGGTGTGTCTTTTACCGTAGAACTGCATGCTGGATGCGCTGCAGTCGCCGCGGACGACGGTCCCCGCCGTCCTCTCGCGGCAACGTCCGCCGGTGCTGCTCTCGATGGCGCACTGGTACGGGACGCTCGCGGCCGTCCGGGAGATCGGCAGGCGGGGAGTGGAGGTGCGGGTCGCCTCCTCCTCGCGCCTGCGCCCGGCGGCGTGGTCGCGCTTCGCCCGCCGCCTCTCCGCGCCCGACGAGCGCGAGGTGGAAAGCCTGATGGACTGGCTGCTCTCCTACGGGAAGGAGAATCCCGGCGTGGCCCTCTGCGCCGCCAGCGACGACCTCTGCTTCCTCTTCGCCGCGCACCAGCGCGAGCTGGGGCGGCGGTTCCTCCTCCACACGCCCGGCCTTGCGGCGCTGGAGAAGGTCCTCGACAAGCGGCTGCTCCACCAGCACGCGGCCGCCGCCGGCCTGCGCACGCCCGCGACCCTCTTTCCCGAGGACGCGGGCGAAGCGGAAGCGCTGGCGGCCTCTGCCCGCTGGCCGCTCTTGATCAAGCAGCGCACGCAGGTCCTCTCCCGCACCTTCGACAAGGGGACGCCGGTCTCCTCCCCCGAGAGCCTTCGCGGCCACTACCAGGAGTTCCGCCGGCGCAACCGCTTCGATCCATCTGTACTGGAGCGCTGGCCCGGGGTGGATCGGCCGATGCTGCAGGAGTACCTGCCGCGCAGCTCGGGACGGATCTACTGCCTCTCCGGATTCATCGGGCCCGCGGGGCGCAGCGCGACCCGGGCGGCGCTGAAGCTTCTCTCCCACCCGCGCTACCTGGGGATCGGCCTGCTCTTCGAGGACGCGGAGGTGCTCCCCGAGCTGGAAGCCGGCGTGCTGCGCCTCTGCCGCTCGGTCGGGTACTCGGGGATCTTCCAGTGCGAGTTCCTCGAGCACGAGGGCGAGCACCTGCTCATCGACTTCAACCCGCGGTTCTACAACTACATGGCGCTGGACCACGCCCGCGGGCTTCCCCAGGCCTGGCTGGCTTACCTGCTGGCGATCGGGGCCCGCGAGCAGCTCGCGGAGGAGATCGAGCGGGCCCGGGCGGCGAGGGAGGGGAGGCGGCGGACCCTCTACTGCTACCGGCTGGGGACCTGGACGCAGCTTCGCTTCGAGCGCCTGATGGGGCGGATCCCGCGCGACGAGCCGGCGCGCTGGCGGCGCTGGCGGTCGGGAGCGGAAGCGGTGGTCGATCCGGCCTGGGCGCCCGGCGACGCGCGGCCCGCTCTCGCCGACGCGCTCTGCCAGATCTGGAGGCTGTTGCGCCATCCGCGCAGCTTCTTCCGCGCCAATACCAGGCGCGCGCTCTGATCAGGGGGACCGGCACATCCCGTCGTCCGTCCAGGCTTCGCTGCCCACGCAGTGGTGGCACCAGAAGAGGCCGTCGGGATCGACCTCGCGCTTGATCTGCAAGAGGCGCGGGTAGTTCTCGCCCCAGAACGACTGCTGCCAACCGGGCTCGAAGTAGTCGGCTTCGTTGACGTAGCTGCCCGCGCCGGGCGTGGCGTCGCGGATGATCTTCATCGCCGCCGCCACGCCGGCCCTCGCCCCCTCGCCCTCGGCCTGGTCCGGCTGGTGGCCCGGCAGATCCGGATGGCCCCCGCCCGCGGCGGCGACGATGATCAGCGCCGCTGCCCGCAGGACCGCGGGGTTCATCGAGGTCTCCTGATCGCGACGCAGCGCCTCGGCGGGAGCGCCCGCCTGGCCCTTGTTGAAATGGATCCCGATCGACCAGTGGCGCGAGGCCTCGAAGAGGGCGGCGGCGAACGCCTTGGCGCCACTTCCTTCGAACAGGTCCAGCGGCACCCAGCGCGACTGGTAGGCGTACCAGTAGGCCGACACCTGCTCGCCGTCGCCCGCCCAGAAGAAGCGGTCCGCGGGCGCGCCGGCCCGATCGTCCCGCAGGACGGCCTGGGGGACGTGCTCCTGGAGGAAGGCGGAATCCCAGAGGCGCTGGCCGGGGATCTCCAAGGCGTCCAGCTTCACCTGGTACGCGCCGGGCCTGGCCTCCATCCATTCCTTCAGCGGCTGCCACGCCGCCTTCGCCTCGGCGGCGCGCAGGCCCTGGAACACCAGCGAGATGTCGAGAGTGTTTCCCCTGCGCACCTTCACCTGCTCTCCCCAGTGCTCGTCGGAGAGCCGCTCGCGGTAGAAGAGCAGGAAGCGCTCGAGCAATTCCTGGAAGCTCCTGTCGTCCCTGGCGGCGATGCGCCCGTCCAGGGCGCCGAAGGTGGCGGGCAGCTCGTGCGTGCGCAGCGTCACCCGGGTCACGATCCCGTACGTGCCGCCGCCTCCGCCGCGCAAGGCCCAGAAGAGGTCCTGGTTCTGGCAGGCGTTGGCCACCACCAGCTTCCCCGCGGCCGTGACCGCCTCCGCCTCCAGCATGCTGGCCGCGGCGATCCCGTACTTCTTCGACCAGCTCCCGAAGCCGCCTCCCTGCAGGAAGCCGCCGGCGGCGCCCACCGAGGTGCAGCCGCCGCCCTGCACGTAGCGGCCGTGCCTCACCGTCACTTCCTGGTACGCCTCCAGCCAGCGCGTTCCCGCCTCCACCGTCACGGCGGGGACGGCCGGCTGCGCGGCGGGGCAGCCCTGGGGGACGAAGGCGTCGCGCACCGTCACCTTCCGCAGCTTGTGCGTCCACACCAAGAGGGAGTCCGGAGCGCTGGAGCGCCCGAGATAGTCGTGGCCGGTTCCCTTGACCACCAGCCGCAGGCGCCGCGCCCGGGCGAAGTCCACCGCCGCGGCGATGTCGGAGGCGTCCTCGGCCACCACCGCCCAGGCGCTGGGGGCGGCGGTCCAGGCGCCCAGCCAGCCCGTGGACTGCGTGCCGCCCGATCGATCCTGCAGCGCGAAGGGGTTCTTCGCCTCCCGCAGAACCTCCGCGCATGCTTCAGAGGCCGCGTCCACCTTGCAGGGAGCGAACGGGGACTCGGGCTGCTCGATCCTTCCCCGCAGGCCGGAGGCGAACCGCTGCCACTCGGCCGGCGTGGGCCAGCAGGGGCTCTTCGGCGTGCAGCGGCAGGCGGGGGCCGGCTCCGCGGCCGCCGGCGGCCGGCTCGCGGCACATCCGGCGGCGAGAGCCAGGGCGGCGGCGGGGAGGGCGGCGGTCGCATCCATTCCTGGGCGGCGGGATAATAGTGTCCCGCATCACCCCAGGCGAGGAGACATGTGCTTCATCGAGCCTGAGGCAGCAGGCTTCTTCCGCAGGCAGTTCCTCGGCGCCGGGGCCGCCGGCGCCGCGCTGGCGGCGGCGAATCTGATGCTCCCCGGCCTCGCCCCAGGGCGCGGAGGCGGCGGGGAAGGGAGGAGGGCCGGGCGGGAGCGGGGTGCGCTTCAAGTGGTTCGGCACCAACGGCTGGGAGATCCTGCCCACCCACTGGGACAACTTCGAGAAGCCCTTCACCGAGCCGGCCCAGGACCTGCGGGCCGTCTTCGGCGATCCGGGCAACCTCGACCTCTGGGTGAAGGAGGCCAAGCGGGTCTCGCCGAAGAGCAAGGTGGTGGTGCTCAAGTTCTTCGAAAGCTACGCCCCCTAGGCCGTTTTGTCGCACTCCGGGCAGACGTGGCCGCGCGCGCGGGCGAGCGGTCCTGCGGGCTCGTGCGGCGGCAAAGCCCGCCCGGAGGAAGACGCAGGATGTTCAGGACTCCCCAGCTCACCACCGAGGGCGGTGCGGTCGTTTCGGACGATGAACGCTCCCAGACCGCCGGCCCGGGCGGTCCCGTGCTCCTCCAGCACCACGCCCTGATCGAAAAGCTCGCCCGCTTCAACCGGGAGCGCATCCCCGAGCGGGTGGTGCACGCCCAGGGCAGCGGCGCCTACGGATACTTCGAGGCGCTGGGCGAGGACGCCTCGCGCTTCACCAAGATGCGGGTGTTCGAGAGGCGGGGGAAGCGCACCCCGGTGTTCGCCCGCTTCTCCACCCTGGCCGGCTCGCGCGGCTCGTCCGAGCTTGCCCGGGACCCGCGCGGGTTCGCCGTCCGCTTCTACTCGGAGGAAGGCAACTGGGACCTGGTGGGGAGCAGCACGCCGGTGTTCTTCCTGCGCGACGGGATCAAGTTCCCCGACCTGATCCACTCGCAGAAGCCCGATCCCTTCACCAACCGGCCGGAGCCGGACAACCTCTGGGGCTTCTTCGCCCGCACGCCGGAGGCCACCCACCAGCTCACCTTCGTCTTCGGCGACCGGGGCATCCCCGCCTCCTACCGGCACATGGACGGGTTCGGGGTCCACACCTACCAGTGGGTCAACCCCGGGGGCGAGCGCTTCTGGGTGAAGTTCCACTTCAAGACCGAGCAGGGCATCCAGTTCTTCACCAGCGAGGTGGCGGCCACCATCGGGGGACGCGCTCCGGCGCACCACCAGAAGGACCTCTACGACGCCATCGAGGCCGGCGACTTTCCCACCTGGACGCTGCACGTGCAGGTGATGCCCGAGGCGGAGGCGAAGACCTGCCCGATCAATCCCTTCGATCCCACCAAGGTGTGGTCGCACCGCGACTACCCGCTCGTCCCGGTGGGCAAGCTGGTCCTGGACTGGGCCCCGGACAACTACTTCGCCGAGGTGGAGCAGGCCGCCTTCAACCCGGCGAACCTCATCCCGGGCGTGGGACCCTCCCCGGACCGCTTGCTCCAGGCGCGCCTCTTCGCCTACGGCGACGCCCAGCGCTACCGCCTGGGGGTGAACCACACCCGCCTGCCGGTGAACGAGCCAAAAGGCGTCCTGGGCGGGGCCCGCAACCATGGCCGGGACGGGTCGATGCGCTTCGACGACAACGGCGGGCGCTCGAAGAACTTCGGGCCGCAAAGCGACGGCCCCAGCGCCAGCGGGGGAGCGTTCGATCATGCGCTCGCCCTCAACGGCGTCACCGGCCCGCAGTGCCCGCCGGCGCACGCGCTGGAGGACGACTTCGTGCAGGCGGGCGCCCTCTACCGGGCGATGGCCGAGGACGCCCGCTGGCGCCTGATCACCAACCTGGCCCGGAGCCTGGCGCCCGTTACCCGTTCCGAGGTGATCGAGCAGTGCGTCGGGCATTTCCGCGCCGCCGATTCCGAGCTGGGCTCCCGCCTGGAGGACGCCATCCGCGCCCTGGTGGGCGGGCTGCGCTGAGCACGGCCGGCGGCTCCCTAAGCCCGAGGGCGGAGGCGCGGCGGATCCGCTGGCGTTACGGTCCGCGCCATGACGATCCACTCCAGATGGTCCTGCCTCGCGGCCGCGCTGCTTGCCGCCGCCGCGCTCTCGCGCCCTGCCGCCGCCCAGGCCCCCGGCGCCCCCGATCCCAACGACGCGGACACCACCGCGCCCCCGCCTCCTCCCGCGGACGAGGCAGAAGAGGCCCCGCCGCCGCCCGAGGCCCTGCCGCCGCAGAACCCGCCCGACATGGCCACCTTCCAGGCCGACCTCGCCCCCTACGGCCGGTGGGTGGACACGCCCGAGTACGGCCGGGTCTGGGTGCCCAGCGCGGCGACCCGCTCGGACTGGCAGCCCTACAGCGACGGCCACTGGGTCTACACCGAGTGGGGCTGGTCGTTCGTCTCCGACGTGCCCTGGGGATGGGCGCCGTTCCACTATGGCCGCTGGGGGTGGACGACGGCCCTGGGCTGGTTCTGGGTGCCGGGATTCGTCTGGGCGCCGGCCTGGGTCTCCTGGCGCTACACCAACGGGCACGTGGCCTGGTCGCCTTTCGGCCCCAGGGGATTCCAATACGGCCGGCGCTGGCCGGGCTGGGTGACGGTTCCCTCGGCGCACTTCACCCACCCGATCGAGCGCGAGCGGATTCCCCGCGCGCACGCCGCGCCCATCGTTCGCACGGCCCGGCCGGCGCCCTCGATCCAACGGACGCCGGAGCGGGGCCACCCGTACGGCCCGCCGCGGAACACCGGCAGGCCGAAGGCCGGAGCTCCTCACGCCGCCAGTCCGGGCAAGGAGCACGGCCGTCACTGACGCGTCTGTGCGCGGGGGATGGCCGGTCAGCCACCCCCGCGCGGCCCGTCGTCTACAGGTTCACGTCGTTGAAGTCGTTCGCCGGCTCGCCCCCCGGATTGTTGGCGTCGGCCGAGCAGTTGGCGCCGCTCAGGGTGCGCGAGTCGCTGGAGATCGACCAGGAGTCGATCGACGTGTCGGCGTCGATCTGCCCGGCGGCGGACGCCACGAACGAAGGCGGCGAGCCCACCACCCCCACCGTGCCCGAGCCGGTGCACTGGTTCACCGGGGCGGTCTGGTTCATGTTGTTGTTGGTGCCGTACTTGAAGACGTCCACCAGCACGCCGCTGTAGGTGGTGGCCTGGGTGATGGTGGAGTTCGTCCGATCCTCGAACGTGCCCGTGGCGTTGAGGAAGTAGGCGTAGCGGTTGTTGCGCTCCGGCTCGAAGCCCACCTCGCCGGTGAGGGAGGAGAAGCGGTCCTTCTCCTGGAAGAACGCCTTCTGCGCGGTGAAGACGGCCTTGAGGTTGGCCTTCGCCTCGCTCTGCTTCGACCGGGCCTGGAACTTGATGAAGTTCGGGATGGCGATGGCCGCGAGGATGCCGATGATCGCCACCACGATCATCAGCTCAATCAACGTAAAGCCCTTCTGCATCAGCTTCTTCATTTGTATGCTCCCCCCGATTGAAATTACGCACAAACGATGAGCAAGACCCACACCAATTCAAAAAGGGGTCTTGGCTCAATTGGTTGCAGCAGGGGCGGAACCCCTCCAGCGACACGATTTGTCCATGGGTGACACGATTTGTCCCTGCACGGACTTCAGGGGGAAAGCTCCGCGGCCATGCGGCGGCGCAGGCGCTCGTCCGGAAGGCGGCCGGTCCCGGCGAGCAAGTCGTCGGCCATGTGCGCCGGGTTGCCGGTGGCGGGGATCACGCAGGTGACCGCCGGGTGGCCGAGGATGAACTTGAGGAAGATCTGCGCCCAGCTCGCGCAGTCGATCTCCGCCGCCCAGCCCGGGAGCGGCTTTCCCCGGACGCTGGAGAAGAGCGAGCCGCCTTCGAAGGGCCTCATCACCAGCACGGCGGCGCCCTGCTCGGCGCAGGCGGGCAACAGGCGCTCCTGGGCTTCTCGCAAGCCCAGGGAATAGGGGAGCTGGACGAAGTCCGGCTTCTCGGACCGGAGGATGCGCTCCATCTCCCCGAAGGCGGAGAGCGAGTAGTGGGTGATGCCCCAGTAGCGAATGGTCCCTCTGGCCTTCCACTCCCGCAGGGCAGGCAGGTGGGTGCGCCAGTCGAGCAGGTTGTGGATCTGCATCAGGTCGACGTGGCCCAGCTTGCGGATGGAGTCGCGCATCTGCGCCGTCCCCGCCTCCGCCCCCGAGGTCCAGACCTTGGTGGCGAGGAAGGCGCGGGCGCCCAGGCCCAGGTCGGCCAGCACCTCGCCCACCGTCGTCTCCGACCGGCCGTACATGGGGGAGGAATCGATGGCGCGCCCGCCGGCGTCGAAGAGCGCGCGCACCACCTTCCGCAGATCCGCGCGCTCCGCGGTGTCGAAGGTCTGCCAGGTGCCCATCCCCACGGCGGGCAATTGCTCGCCGCCGTGGGGGATGGATCGCGAGAGCATGGGGCTCCTCCCCGTGGGCCCTCCGGCGGCCAGGGCCGCGGCCGCCTGCAGAAGGCTCCTGCGGGAGAGCACCATGCGGCGGCGGGATCGCTACCTGCTCTTCTTCGCCACCGCGTCCACGAAGTCGGGCGGGTTGGGGGTGCCGACGCCGGTGGCCAGGTCGTAGCCGTCGGTCACCGGGAGGGTGGAGTCGGTGCCGAAGGTGAGCACGAACCAGTTGCCGGAGAAGGGGCTGTTGTAGAGGGCGCTGTAGAAATCGGGCAGGTTCTGCAGCGGCGCCGCCAGGTCGGAGGGCACCTCTGGAGAGTTGCCGCCCGCGTCGCGGATGAGGCCGGAGACGTCGAAGCGCGAGCCCACCGACTTCACGTCGGTGATGGCGTCGTCGTCCAGGTTGTAGACGTAGGCGGCTGCCTGGCCCAGCCTGTGTCCGACGCGCTGGGCGGAGATGGCCCAGAGGGCGGAGAACATCGGGCAGGAGAGGCTGGTGCCGCCGATCACGTCGATGGCCAGGTCGCCCCCCGCATCCGCGGTGAAGATGATCTCCACGCCGGTGAAGGGATCGGCCAGCCAGGAGATGTCGGGGATCATCCGGCGGCTGCCCGGCAGGCGGCGCTGGAAGGAGGGCTTGGAGTAGACGTCGCTCACTCCTCCTCCGCCGCCGAAGACGAAGCCCTCGTTGTTCACCGGGTCCACCGGGCTCCCCGTGGGGTCTGCGATCTGGGTGATGTTGTTTCCCCAGGCGGTCTGGAAGGCGATCTGGTTCTTGGAGTTCAGGGAGAGGCTCACCCCTCCGATGCCGGAGACGAAGGGCGAGCTGGCGGGCCAGTCGGCGTCGGCCACCCCCAGGTTGATCGACTCATCGCCCGAGTCGCCGGTGGAGAAGTTGATGGCGATGCCCCGGGCGCCGATGGACTTGAAGACCGCGTCGGCGGCCTGGCGGAACTCGGGAGTGGTGGCCAGCTCGATGCTGCCCCAGCTGTTGGAGATCACGCTCACGCCGGGGAAGTTGGAAGCGTCGATGATGCCCTGGAAGAGGTTGTCGAAGCTGTTGTCCGCCGCCACCACCAGGACGATCTTCGCCTTGGGGGCGATGGCGTGCACCCACTCCACGTCCAGGGTGGTCTCGGCGGCCCAGCCGGCGATGTTCGGGTCGGGATCGAAGTTGCTGCCGGTCGGCGTTCCCAGGATGGTGAGGTCGGCCGGCGGCAGGCCCATGAACGCCGAGAAGGCCGCCACGTCCTGGCGGATGGTGGTGGAGCCGAAGGCGTCGACGATGGCCACCGTCTGGCCGCGGCCGTCGAGACCTGCGCGGTAGAGCTTGTCCAGCCGATAGGCGGTCTGGATCTCGCTGGGCTGGTAGCCGCAGGGCGCCACGGTGCCGGCGTCCTCGTTGTCGATGTCCTGCCCGTAGCGGTTGCCGAAGTAGGTGGCGTCCGCGTCGGCGGAGGTGAAGTGCACCGACTGGGGCGGGCGGAAGCAGGAGGCGGAGAAGATCAGGCCCTGGGGCGCGGCGGACAGCGCCATGGGCGCCGGGCGGCTGGCGCCGGGAACGACGGGGCGGGCGATCATCGGCTTGGCGCCGAAGTTGGTCATCCCGCCCACGTAGGCCACCAGCGGCGCCACGTGCGACGGAAGCGACGCCTTGGCGGTGTTGGAGAAGTACGTCTGCCCGTTGAGGCGGAAGTCGTGCAGCTGCACCTTCAGGGCCGCTTGCACCTGCGCCGCCGTCCCCACCGCGCGGACGAAGAGGTTCTGCGGTCCGATGCCGGTGACGGTCAGCCCGCGCGAGGTGAGGTAGCTGGCGACGGTGGCGGCTTCGGTCGCCGTGGGCGCGAAGGCGCCCAGGGCCGCGGGGCTCGACCAGCTCTGGAAGCTGGGCGAGGCGCTGTCCTGCTGCGCCTGCACGGTGCTCTCCAACAGGCCGCCATCGTGCATCTGCAGCCAGACGGTGACCGGGACGGTCCTCGAGGGGCTGGTCGCGCCCAGGTCGACGGCCCTGGCGTTGAACCGCGGGCCGGGACCTGCCAGGGCTGGGACAGCGAGGAGAGAAGAAAGGACGACGACGGCGGCGGATCGCCAATTCACGCAAGCATGCATGTTGTGTCCCCTCCGGGTAGGGAGACCATCGGTCGGACGTTCGTCTGAAGAACGGCCGAGCACTATAGGTGGGGGGCGGCCCGGCGATCAACCTGGCACGGGCAAGGATCGTGAGGACTTGGGCAGGGGTCGGGCGGGGCATTGAAGGATAGGCCAAAGATCTGGCCATAGGGGCTCAAAACCTGGCGATCTTGACATCCCGCTTTGCCGGTGAAGGAGATGCGCACGCATCGCGGAGAGAATCCCCTGCGCGCACGCTCTGGCCGGTGTGTGTCCTTGAGAACCTTCCCGATTCCAGTCGGTGACGGCGACGGACACCGTTGAATCAGCCTTTGGAGAACGCCAATGCTGCTCCGCCTGGTCGTCGCTGCATTCATCATCGCGTTCTTCGAAGCCCCTTCCGCTCGCGCCACCTGCACCCTGGACCAACTCTATCTGCGCTGCGCCTCGGAGCAGAAAGTCGCCCTCATCGCCTCGGACGCAAGCATCCCCTACCGCACCAGCGCCAAGCTGGTCGAGGCCTACAGCGCCCGGGAAGTGGCCGGCATGCTGCGGGAGGACTTTGCCCGGCACGGAGCGCCGCTGGTGCTCCGCTGCGACAACGCCTCGGCGCATGACGCTCCCGAGGTGCTGGATACGCTCCGCCAGCATTGCGTGCTGATGCTGCACGGACCGGCTTACTACCCGCAGTACAACGGTCAGCACGAGCGTCAAAACCGCGAGCATCGCGATTGGTTGCATTACGCAGCTTGGGAAACGGATCCCCAACTGCATGCCGAGCTGCTGCGGATGATCGATGTCCTGAACGAGTCCTGGCTGCGCCGCTCGCTCGGCTGGCGCAGCGCGGCGACGCTCTGGGCGGCCCGACGGCAGATCCGCGTCAACCGGATCAAGCTCCAGGACGACGTCGCAGAACGTGCGGCACGCCTGCGCCGCCGCGCCCGGCTGCGACCACATCTGGCGAACCGTCTTGCCATCGAGCAAGCACTGGAGGATCGTGGACTCTTGAAGCGGATCGCGGGGGGCTGGTGCTAAGTGAATGCAACCTCAGAGAACGAGCATCAACCATGGCGCGGCACACCCAGAGAACCCAACGGAGTGTCATCCGATCATGCCGCCGAACGAACCGGCGGTTTGTACGAACGCGCGTACGCCTTTCGACCAGTGCCTCGAACAGCAAATGCTTATATGTGCGTCGTGCACCTACAATATCAAGAGGAACAACTGCTGTGCCTGTGTCGAAGGCGCCATCTCGGCATGCGGTGGCAATTACTCTGGACCGTGGCCGACAAATTTCGGTTGGGGTCCGGGTTGAAAATCCACTCCCTTGTGAGAGGCCTGGTTGTGGCGCTGGGCGTGGCCGTGCTGTCGCCACTTGTGGTAGCTGTACTGCGCGCCACTGCATCGTTCGGCGCCCTTGCGTTCATTCTAATAATTCCCTTGCAAATTCTTGCCCTGGCCGGAGTTAGTTGGGGGCTGCGCTCGCTTGCGGCAGGAGCATTGGCAGGCGCAGCGGCTGCTTCTCCGTGAGCACTCTACTTTGGGACGGAGGCTGGCCCCTGGGTGTGGCTTGTCACCATGCCGGAGCTCGTCATGCTCGTAGCTCTAGGCTGGTACGGCCGACGCCGAGAGTCTCGGCCCGCCTTGCGCTTGCTTGGTTCGGTTGTGCCGACATTGCTGATAGCGTACGCGGTGCTGTCGCCGCTCATTCGCGGTCGTTAGGAGCCGACCGAGAGTATCCGGTA
>DATKAG010000311.1:0-5808 GCA_035498355.1 Myxococcales bacterium
CATGCGGTCACTCCTGCCGCGTCCGCGGCTGCTGCACTTCCGAGGCCGCCGCCCCGCCGAACGGGTCGACGTTGCGCGCCGGCCGCACGGCGGTGCCGTCGGAGAGCCCCTCCAGCCCGGCGGTCACCAATTCGTCCCCGGCCCGCACCCCGGAGACGATCTCCAGCCACTGCTCGCCGTCCACTCCCAGCGACACCTCGCGGCGGCGCACCTTGTCGCCCTCGAGCAGGTAGACGAAGTTGCGCCCGTTGCTGATCTGCACCGCCCCCACCGGGGCGGTGAGGGCGCCGGGGTGCAGGCCGGTGACGAGGGTGGCCCGCCCGTACATGCCCGCGCGCAGCTCCCCTCCCGCGTTGGGGAGCTGCACCTCCGCGTCCAGGGTGCGGGTGGCCGGGTCGAGCGAGGGCGCCAGCCGCACCACCTGGCCCTCGTAGCGGCGCCCGGGCAGCGCGTCCAGGTCGACGTGCGCCGGCTGGCCCAGCTTGAGGCGGTACACGTCGTTCTCGTTGACGCTGACGAAGAGCCGCAGCACGTCGATCCGGTCGACGGTGAGGATGGGGCCGGTGTTGCCGCTGGCCGGGCCCACCAGGGCTCCGGGATCGAGTCGGCGCGCGGAGACCACCCCGTCGAGCGGGGAGGTGATGCGGGTCTCGCCCAGGCGGATGGCGATGGCCCCCACCTGCGAGCGGCTGGCGGATTGGGTCGCCTCCGCGGAGGCGAGGGCGGTCTCCGCCTGCTGCAGATCCTGCCGGGAGACCCGGCCCGAGGGGGCCAGCGCCCTGGCGCGCTCCAGGTTGGCCCGGGCCAGGACCACCGCCGCCTCCGCCTGGGCGGCCGCGCTCCGGGCCGCCGCGAGCTGATCGGGGAGATCGCTGGGCCGGACCAAGGCGAGGAGCTGCCCCTTCTTCACCGGGTCTCCCCGATCCACCAGCACGGCGTCCAGGTAGCCCAGGGTCTTGGCCCCCACCTCGGCCTGGAGCAGGGGCCGCAGGTCGACGGGAGCGCGGATGGTCTCCTCCACGTCCCGCACCGCCACCTTGGCCACCGCCACCAGCGGCGGAGGTCGCTCCCGGCGGCCTTCGCTCCCGCTCCGGCTGCAGGCCAGGGCGCAGAGGAGGGTGCAGAGGACAGGGCGCACGGCGCGCGTTTTATCGCGAGCGCGCTTGCGAACGCAACCGTTGCGCCTGCAACCATTGCGGTGTACACCAGCGCCGCCATGGCCGTGCGACCCGCAGCTTCGCTCTCCGAGGAGATCGCCAGTGGAATCGTGCGCGTCCGCCGGCTCCTGGTGGCGGAGGCGGATCGCCGCTTGGCGCAGCGCGGCGAGACGGTGCTCGCCTGGCAGGTGCTGAGCACCCTGCACCGCTGCGGCCCCTCGGCCCAGAACGAGCTGGCCGGGCACATCGGCCAGCACCCCACGGGAATGTCCCGCCTGCTCGAGGAGCTGGAGCAGGCCGGGCTGGTGCGAAGGGCCCGCGACCGCTCCGACCGGCGGAAGATCCTGGTGGAGCCCACCGCCCGGGGGCGCGCGTTCGTGGAGCAGGGCCGCCCGCTGATCGACGCGGCGGTGGAGGAAGTGCTCGCTCCCCTGGCCCGGGCCGAGCGGCGCACCTTGCGGGATTTGCTCTGGCGCATGTTGCAGGAGCAATGAGCACTGTTTCGAGGATGTTTCGCCGCACGGCGCCGCGTTGACGCCCTGCAACACAGGCCGTTACGGTCTGTGCAGGAGGAACGTCTTGCGAAAGCTCGCGCCATTGGCCGCCCTGCTAGTCCTCGCCGCTTGCGGCCGCAAGCAGGCGCCCCCCTGGCGCACCGAGGCGGTGTCGCGCGGGCCGGTGAGCGAGGTGGTCAACGCCACCGGCGACGTTTCCGCCATCGTCACCGTCAACGTGGGCTCGCAGGTGTCGGGGATCATCGACAAGCTCTTCGTCGACTTCAACAGCCCGGTGAAGAAGGGGCAGCTCCTCGCCACCCTCGATCCCCGCCTCTTCCAGGCGCAGCTGGAGAAGGCCAACGCCTCCCTGGAGTCGGCCAAGGCCAACGTGGACAAGGCGCAGGCGGCCTATGCCGATTCGGCGCGGATCGCCACCCGGCAAGAGGAGCTGAAGAAGCAGGGCCTGATCTCCCAGGCCGACCTGGACACCGCGCTCGCCACCCGCGACCAGAATTCCGCCGCCCTCTCCGTGGCCAAGGCCTCGGTCCTGCAGGCCAAGGCGGACCGGGACATGGCCGCCACCAACCTGGCCTTCACCCGCATCACCAGCCCCATCGACGGCATCGTCGTCTCCCGCAGCGTGGACGTGGGCCAGACGGTGGCGGCGGCGTTCCAGGCGCCCACCCTCTTCCTCATCGCCAACGACCTGACCAAGATGCAGATCCTCGCCAACATCGACGAGGCGGACGTGGGCAAGGTGCGCGAGGGGCTGGAGGCGAAATTCACCGTCGACGCCTACGCCGGCGAGACCTTCACCGGCACCATCCGCGAGGTCCGGCAGGCGCCCACCACCATCCAGAACGTGGTCACCTATCCGGCGGTGATCGAGGCGCCCAACCCCGACCGCAAGCTGCGCCAGGGGATGACCGCGTCTGTGACCATCACTTCCGCGAAGAAGGACGACGCGCTGCGCGTCTCCAACGCGGCCCTGCGCTGGAGGCCCGACGACGCCACCGCGGCGGCGGTGGAGCCGGCAGCCCCGCAGCAGCGCCCCGGCCAGGCGCCGCAGGCGCGCGCCGCCAGCGCCGCCGCCCGGGGGACGCGGGAGGCGAGCGCGCAGCCCGCGGCCGGGAGGGCCGGCCGGGTCTACAAGCTGGAGGAGGGCAAGCCGGTCCCCGTCAACGTCCGGGTCGGCCTCTCCGACGGGCAGCGCACCGAGGTGCTGGACGGCCTGGCCGAGGGCGACAAGGTGATCGTCGGCGGCGGGGAGGGAAGCTCCTCGAGCCAGGTGAGGCGCCGTGGACCGTTCTGAGGGCGGCGCGGCCGGCGCTCCGGTCGTGCAGGTGCGCGGGCTGGAGAAGATCTACCGCATGGGCGACGTGGAAGTGCCCGCCCTGCGCGGGGTCTCGCTCACCATCGAGTCGCGCGAGTTCGTGGCGGTGATGGGCGCCTCCGGCTCGGGCAAGAGCACCTTCATGAACCTGATCGGCTGCCTGGACCGGCCCACCCGCGGCGTCTATCTCCTGAACGGGCGGGAGGTTGGCAAGCTCTCCCGCGACCAGCTGGCCCGCGTCCGCGGCCAGCAGATCGGGTTCGTCTTCCAGGGCTTCAACCTCCTGCCCCGCACCAGCGCGCTGGAGAACGTGGAGCTTCCCCTGCTCTACCAGGGGGTGTCCTCGCGGGAGCGGCGCTCCCGGGCCGGCGAAGCGCTGGCGCGGGTGGGGCTGGGCGACCGCCTGGAGCACAGCTCCAGCCAGCTCTCCGGCGGCCAGCAGCAGCGGGTGGCCATCGCCCGGGCGCTGGTGAACCGTCCCCTGCTGCTGCTCGCCGACGAGCCCACCGGGAACCTGGACTCGCGCACCAGCGTGGAGGTGATGGGCATCTTCCAGGAGCTGAACGAGCAGGGGCTGACGGTGGTGGTGGTGACGCACGAGCCGGACATCGCCGAGCACGCCCGGCGGATCGTCACCTTCAAGGACGGGCAGGTGCTGAGCGACCAGCCCCTCTCCCGCCGCCGCCTGGCGCGCGAGGAGCTGCGCGCGGAGCAGACCGCATGAACGCCCTGGCCTCCCTGCGCACCGCGCTCCGCGCCCTGGGGAAGAACAAGCTCCGCTCGCTCCTGGCGGCGCTGGGGATCGTCATCGCGGTGGCCGCGGTGATGGCCACCGTCTCCATCGGCCAGGGCGCGCAGGCCAAGGTGGCCCAGCAGATGGAGAGCCTGGGGGCGAATCTCCTGATGGTGCTCCCCGGATCGATCGCCATGCACGGCGTGGCCACCGGGTCGGGGGCGACGCAGAACCTCACCCGCGACGACGCCACCGCCATCGAGCGCGAGCTCTCGGGCTCGGTGGCCGCGGTAGCGCCCATCAGCCGCACCGGGGCGCAGATCGTCTACGGCGACCAGAACTGGTTCACCCAGGTGCAGGGCACCACCGCCGCCTATCTCCAGGTCCGCGCCTGGCCCCTCGCCCAGGGCGAGGTCTTCGGCCGCGAGGAGGACGTCTCCGCCGCCAAGGTGTGCATCCTCGGGCAGACGGTGGTGAACAAGCTGTTCCTCCCCGGGGCTCCCGTGCTGGGCGAGCAGATCCGGGTGAAGCAGGTGCCCTGCAAGGTGACCGGCATCCTCTCCACCAAGGGGCAGAGCTTCGGGGGGATGGACCAGGACGACGTGATCCTCATGCCCTGGTCCACGGTGGTGCGCCGGCTGATCGGCTCGCAGGCCGACACCGTGGGGCAGCTGATGATCTCCGCCCGCAGCGCCCAGCACGTGAGCGACGCCGAGCGGGAGATCACCGCCCTGCTCCGCCAGCGGCACCACCTCTCCGAGCAGGCGGAGCCCGACTTCCAGATCCGCAACCTGGCGGAGATGCAGGACGCGGCCAAGCAGAGCACGGAGACCATCGCCACCCTGCTGGAGGCGGTGGCGGCCATCTCCCTGATCGTGGGCGGCATCGGCATCGCCAACGTGATGCTGGTCTCGGTCACCGAGCGCACCCGGGAGATCGGCATCCGCATGGCGGTGGGCGGGCGCAGCCGCGACATCCTCTTCCAGTTCCTCACCGAGGCGGTGGTGCTGGCCGCGGTGGGCGGGGCCATCGGCCTCACCCTGGGGATCGGAATCTCCAAGTGGATGGCGGCGCGGGGAAACTGGCCCACCCTGTTCTCCCCCGCGGTGATGATGGGCACCCTGCTGGCCGCCGGGCTTTCCGGGGTGATCGCCGGCTTCTACCCGGCGCTGCGCGCCTCGCGCCTCGATCCCATCGAGGCCCTGCGCTTCGAGTGAGGCATGCCCCGCTTCGCCAACCTGGACGGATCCGGCCCCAACGGCTCGCGGATGGTGTTCCGCTGGGCGGTGGTCGACCGGATCCTGCGGCGGCGGCGCCGCAGCCCGCGGAGCGCCGAGGTCCCGGTGGCCGCCCTCGACCCGGCCCGCCTGGCGACGCCGCCCGCGCCCGGAGAGCCGGCGCGCATCACCTGGCTGGGCCACGCGAGCTGGCTCTTGCAGCTCGACGGGGCCTCGCTGCTCGTCGACCCCGTCTTCGGCGACATCCCGCCCGGCATCGCCCGCAACGTCCCGGCCCCGCTGCAGCCCGGCCAGCTGCCGCCCATCGACCGGACGCTGGTGTCGCACAACCACTACGATCACTACGATCGCCGCTCGGTGCTCGCCGCCCGCGCCCCGGTGCTCGGCGGGACCTCCTTCGGCAGGCTGCCGCTGCCGGTGCGCGAGCTCGGCTGGTGGGAAGAGGAGCGGATCAAAGGGAGCCTGCGCGTGGCCTTCGTGCCCTCGCAGCACTGGAGCCGGCGCGGGCTGTTCGACGTCAACCGGTCGCTCTGGGGCGGCTTCCTCGTCGCCGGCTCGCGCACCCGGCTCTACCACTCGGGCGACACGGCTTACTTCGACGGGTTCGCCCGCATCCGGGAGCGGTACGGCCCGCCGGACGCGGCCCTCCTGCCCATCGGGGCCTACGACCCTCCCTGGTTCATGGAGAAACAGCACATGAATCCGGAGCAGGCGGTGCAGGCCTTTCTCGACCTGGGGGCGCGGCACTTCGTGGCCATGCACTGGGGCACCTTCAAGCTCAGCGACGAGCCCCTCGACGAGCCGCCGCGGCGCTTGCGCGCTGAGTGGCGACGCCGCGGGCTGCCGGAGG
>DATKAG010000312.1:0-6855 GCA_035498355.1 Myxococcales bacterium
CCTGGGAATCGAGCTTGATCAGCGCCGCCAGCACGGCCAGGACCGGCGCGGCGCAGAGGAGCAGCACGGCGCTCATCAGGAGGTCGAAGACCCGCTTCACCGCCGAGTGCATCGGCGAGCTCAGGCCCTCGCCGATGGCCAGGTCGGAGGGGCGCAGGAGCGAGAGGGGAACCCTGCGCAGCACGCGCTCGGCGAACCGCTGCGCGGGCAGGACTGTGATCCCGTTGAGGCGCAGGCGGATGAACTCCTCGATGGGCAGGCGCGAGCGCCGCTCGTCGGCGGCGATCACCACCGTGTCCACCCGCAGCTCGCGCACCGCGCCCGTGAGGGTGCGGGCGGTGACGGCGATGGCCGGGTTGGGATGGGGCGCGGTGGGCAAGGGGACCACGGGCGCCAGCGGCTTCTCGTCCTTGACGTGGAGCGCGGCCACCTTCGCCTCCGCCACCGGACCCTGGATCTGCGCCGGCGCCCCGCCCGGGCCGACGATGAGCTGCGCGGAAGAGACCACCTCCGGCGCCTGGCCCAGCACCACCTGTTCGGGCGCCGGGGCGCCCTGCTCGATCAGCGCCGGCGCCACCGCCGCCGCCAGCGGCTCCCCCGCGCCGGCGGCGATCTGCTGCCGCTCCTCCAGCCCCACCGTGGGATCGAGCTTGCCGGCGATCTCGTACTCGCCGTACGCCTCGGCGCGGATGATGCGCTCGATCTCCGCCGCCCGCTGCCCCGCCCCGATCACCAGCACCCGGTTGTGCCCCCGCTCGTCCATGCGCGCCACCAGCGCCGCCCGGGCGAGGAGGACCCCGACGCTGGCGACCCCGATGGTGTCGATCAGCGCCCCCCGCGGCAGCCCTCCTCCACCCAGAAGACCGAAGATCGCCGCCGCCAGGGCGGCAAAGCCCAGCGCCTTGAGCACGCCGGAACCGCGCGTGCGGTCGTTGCGCATCACCTGGGGATCGTAGAGATCGGCCAGGTAGAGCGCGGCCGGCACGCAGGCCGCCGCGGCGGCCAGCGCGGCCAGCTCCCGCCACCCGCGCGCCTGCTGGCCGCTGATCCAGAGCGCGGCCCCCACCAGCGCCGCCTCCACGAAGACCAGGCGGGCGGCCCGCCCGCTGTACCAGTGCCCCGAGAACTGCGGCATCGCGCAGTTCCCCCGCTACTTCCCGCCCGGCAGCTGCCCCTTGACCACCGGCAGCGGGGCCGGCACCCGCGAAGGATCGACGCCGTTCAGCACCAGGCCCCAGACGGGGGCCCCGTTGAGCTGCCGCACCGCCGCCGCCACCTGCTCCCGCGGGGTGGTGTTGGCCCGGGCCACCATCACGATGCCGTCCACCTTGTAGGCGACCACCTGCGCGTCCGCCGTGGCCAGCGCCGGGGGGACGTCCAGGTAGATCTCGTCGAAGAGCGTGCGCAGGAGCGAGAGGGTCTGGGCGAACTTCTCCCCCGCCAAGAGCGAGGCGGACTCCGCCCCGGGAGCGCGGCCGGCGGCGACCACCGCCAGGTGCCCCTCGTGGAAGCGCCCCAGCGCCTCGCCCACCTCCGTCTTGCCGGTGAGCACGTCGGCCAGGCCGGCCCGGGCGCCCATGCCGAAGAGCTGGCCCAGCCCGCCCCGGCGCAGGTCGCAGTCCACCAGCGCCACCCGCGCGTCGCGGGAGCGGGCGGCGGTGAGCGCCAGGTTGGCGGCGGTGAGGGAGACGCCCTCGCCGCGCACCGCGCTGGTCACCGCCACCACCGCGCCGCCCTGGATGGCCTGCCCGCGCATCGCCCGCAGATGCCGCAGCCGGTGGAGCAGGATGCGGTACTGCTCGGCGGCCGCCCCCAGCGGCGCGGTGAGAGCCACCAGCCGGTCGTCGACCGTCGTCTCCTCGGCGCCGCCCTCGATCCGCTCGAGGAACCGGCCCCGTGCCTCCACTGCCTTGGGAATGCTCGACATCGCGCTTCTCCTTGAAGAAGGGTTTGTGTGGTTCCTCGAATCAGGCTTCGGCCGGCTTGTGCATGGGCAGCATCGTCACCAGCCCGGCCCCGTTCAGCTCGGGCACGCAGGCCAAGACGGGCAAGGTGAGGGCCGCGCCCGCCTCGCTCTCGCTGCGCAGCGAGCGGTCGGAGAGCTCCTGGGCCACCGAGAACACCACCCCCAGGACCAGCGCGCCCAGCAGCGCCAGGACCAGCGCCTGGACGCGGTTGGGGCTGGCCGGGAGGGCCGGAGGCTGCGCGCTCTCCAGCACCCGGAACTCGCTGGGGCCGCTCTTCTGCTCCAGCTCGGCGGTGATCTCCGCCTCCGCCTTCTTGGAGACCAGCGAGGCCACCTTCGCCCGGATCACCTCGCCGTCGCGGGTGAGATCGTTCAGCTCCGAGGCCACCAGGGGGGCCGCGGCGATCAGCTTGTCCACCTCCGCCTGCCGCCGCGACAGCTCCTCGATCCGGCTCCGGCCCCGGGAGATGGCCTCCTTCATCCGCCGCAGCTCCAGGTCGTTGGCCGCCGCCCGGGCCCGCGCCGCCTGCAGCCGGCCGCCGGTGGCCTCCAGCTCCCGCCGGGTCGACTCCACGTCGGGGTGGTCGGAGAGGAGCGTGGACTGCAGCGTAGCCAGCTTCGCCTTCAGCCCGTCGTAGACGTCCTCCAGCCGGCCCACCTCGGTGTCCTTGCCGAAGGGCTGGGTGCCGAGCAGGTCGATGCGGTGCTGGGCCTCCTTGATGAAGGTGTCCTCGTTCTCCATCTGCTTGGCCAGCTCGTCGCGCTGGTGGTAGCGGGCCTCCTGCAGCTCGGGCAGGGTGTCCGCGTTGGCCTTCTTGTAGGCGGCCACCTTGGCGTCCGCCTTGGAGAGCTCGCCTCGCATCTCCGCCAGCTTCTGGGTGATGATGTCGCGGGTGCGGGTCACCTGGCCGGCGCGAACCTGGAGGTTGCCCTCGATGTAGAGCTCGGCCAGCCGGTTGGCCGCCCTGGCCACCGTCTGCGGATCCTTGCCCCGCACGGTGATGGAGAAGGCGTCCTCGCCCTCCGCGTGCACCTCGGTGTCGTTGCGCAAGGCGGCCACCGCCTCGTCCATGCTCTTGGCCCGCTCCTTGGGGTAGAGCTTCAGCTCCTCGATGGCGGTGGACATGAGGGTGCGCGCGTAGACGCCCTCGCGCACCGACTTCACCTTCTGCTCCAGGTCCAGGGTGTTCACCACCGGCACCACCAGGTCGGGGTGCGGGGTGAAGGGCTCCACCATCACCAGCGCCCGCGCCCGGTACTCGTTGGGAATGCGGGCGATGACCAGCGCCGCCAGCACCAGCACCCCGCCCGTCACCAGCGCCAGCGTCTTCCAGCGGCGCCGCACCGCGGCCCAGAGCTCGTCGATCGTGTACGTCCGCTCCATCGTCTCCCCTCTCCTTCCCTCCGCGGCCGCGGCCGCGAGAAGCCTCACTCGAACCGCGCCTTCTCCCAGATCAGGCGCAGCTGGAACACGTTGCGATCCACCTGCTGCGCCACCGTCACGTCGTTGAGCCGCGCATCGCGCAGCGCCGCGAACTCCAGCTTGAGATCGCGGGTGAACTTCCAGCCCGCCGCCGCCTCCACCCCGTAGCCCAGGGCTCCCACGTCCACCACCTGGGCGACGTCGGCGTTGCGGTAGATGCCCGCCCGCACGTGCCCGCTGAAGTGCTGCCACTCCTTGATCACCCCCAGCTCGGCGATGTCCCCGACCAGCGGGCCGGCGTTGCTGGGCCCGATCACCAGGTCGTGGGCCACGGTCAGGCTGATGGCCGTGGAGGGCGTGTAGCTCTCGATGGTGAGGCTGGCGGTGGGCATCGCCGTGTGCACCATGCCCGTCACCAGCATCCCGCCCCCGCGGACGGTCAGGTCCGCCCAGGGCGCGAGCGCGTAGGTGTAGCCGAGGAGGAGCGCGTGGGTCTGGTCGAGCAGCCCGCCCGGCGCCCCTTCCGGGGCCCGCGGGCTTCCCACCTCGGCCCCCACCCCGAAGAAGAGCTGCTCGCGCACGCCGATGTCCCACTTGCTGCGGGCGCTGGTGTGCCAGGCATAGCGCGCCTGGGGCGCCAGCACGTAGCCGTTGCCCGGATCGTTGGAGCCGAAGGCCAGCGCCCGACCCTCGATGCCGTAGTCGATCTCCGTGCGCGGGCCGAGGGCATGGGCGATCTCCGCCTGCAGCCGGGCGACGAAGATCTCCGTCTGCCCGGGCCGGAGCAAGAGGCCCAGGTAGGCGATGGAGAAGGGATCGCGCGCGTAGGTGGCGTTGGCCCGAAGCTGCAGCTTGTCGCGGGTGGAGAGGCGGGCCCTGGTTCCCACCATGCAGGTCTCGTTGGAGGCGAAGGCCCCGCTGGTGAGGCCGAACTCCTGGGGATGGACGAGCTGCGCGATCCCCGCCTGGCAGTCGGCGTCCAGGTGCAGGTCGTGCTCGCCGAAGAGGTCGAGCTTGAGGCCGGGCACCGCCTGGCCGAAGCCGTCGCCCCCTGTGCCGTTGAGCTGCACGTTGTTGTCGTACCCGCCCATCAGGGACATCCGCGGGCGCCATTCCACGTAGACCTTCGCCTCCGCCCCCCCTGAGGCGAGGAGCGCGGCGAAGGCCACGAGCAGCGCGAGCCGGATCGCGGCCATCGTCATCGCTCCTAGGGCACCACGACCGTGTCGCCGGGCCCCAGCGTCACCTTGCTCTTGCCGCTCACCAGGTCGTCGTACCCGACCTCCAGGCTGCGGCCGTCGGCGCGCAGCACGTGGATGGTGTCGCGGTCGGCGAACTCGGCCAGGCCGCCCGCCAGCGCCAGGGCCTGGAGCACGCCCATGCTGTTGCGCAGGGGGAAGGCCCCGGGATGGCCCACCATCCCGGTGACGTAGACCTTCTGCCCGTTGACGTCGTGCACGATCACCGTCACCCGCGGGTCGCGGACCAGGGGCGACAGCTGCTTCTCCACCGAGGCCTCCAGCTCGCGCGGAGTGAGGCCCTCGGCCTTCACGTCGCCCAGCAGGGGAAGGGTGATCTTCCCGTCGGGCCGGATGGGCACGGTGCGGGAAAGGTCGGGCTCCTTCCACACCGAGACCTCCACCACGTCCTCGCGGCTGAGGCGGAACTCGCTGATGTGCTTGACCTCGTCGTCCTGCACCGCGGCAGCGTGCGAGCAGCCCGCCGCCAGCGCGGCGATCGCAATCCAGAATCCGACAACCCTCGACATTGCTTCCTCCCTCCCCCGGCTCCGGGCGGACGTGACCGCGGGCCACCGGAGCACGCCTCGTGCCAGCCCGCCGGTCCCGCTGCGCGGGTCCCTCCGCTCCGTTTGCAGGCCCCGGACCAGCCTGGCGGGCGGGCGCCCTTGCGCCCACGCCGCGCCGGGAGGAGATCGGAGTTCCGCGAGAAGGAACCGCGCTTCCCACTCGCTCGCGGCGCGGAATGCGCGCTCCAAGCGGAAGACCTTGGCGCACTTTTCGCTAGGTGTGGGCGCGGGCCGCACGGTTCATCGAGGGCGGCGAGGGGAAGGGAACGGGCGGATGTTCAGGACCATCGCGGCAGCAGCCATCGTCTTCGCCTTCACGGTCTTCGCGCTCCACCGCTCGACGCTCGCCGGCCCGCTCGAGGAGCCGCTCCTGCTCCTCTTCATGGGCACCCTGTTCCTGGTGGTGGGCCGCGTGTTCTCGGGGCCCCAGAAGAAGGCGGAGCCCGCGGCTGAGCTGGTCGAGCGGCGCGCCGCGTAAGACTCTCGCTCACGTGGCCGTGGACGTCAGGCCGTACCCGCGCCGTCCGCGACGATGGCGATGGGCGCCAGGTTCTCGGGCAGCCCGGCGGTGATACGCGGATCAGTCAGCCCGCAGTCCTTGATCTTGTAGAGCAGCGCCTTGTAGCTGATCTGCAGCCGAACGGCCGCCTTGCGCTTGTTCCAGTTGGTGCGCGCGAGCATGGCGGAGATCGCCTCCCGCTCCGCCCGCAGCGCGGCCTGCCGGGCAATCTCCTTGAGCGAGACCGTCTCCGCCCCCATGGGAACCACCGGAGCGGGCGGCGGCGGAGCGGCGGCCGCCGGAGCCGCGGGCTGCGCTGCCGCGGAGAGCCCCTGCTGCGCCGGCGGCAGCGCCCCTCCCGCCGGACCCATGGCCAGGACCGCGGGCGCCGCCGGGCGCCGGTTGATGGCCGACTGCAGCTCGTCGAGGACGAAGCGCTCGTCGCGCAGCACGACCAGCCGGCGGACCAGGTTCTCCAGCTCGCGCACGTTCCCCGGGTAGTCGTACTCCTGGAGCCGGCGCAGCACTTCCTCGGAGAACTGCAGGGCCCCGCCCCGGTACTTGCTGCCGTACTTGCGCCGGAAGTGCTCGATCAGGCCGGGGATGTCCTCCTTGCGATCGCGCAGCGGCGGCACCAGCACGCTCACCACGTTCAGCCGGTAGTAGAGATCCTCGCGGAAGTTGCCCCGGGCGATCTCCTCCTCCAGCACGCGGTTGGTGGCCACCACCACCCGGGCGTCGGCGCGCAGCGCCCGCTTGCCGCCCACCCGGTAGTACTCCTCGTCCTGCAGGACCTGGAGCAGCTTGGCCTGCAGCGCCGGGTGCATCTCGCCGATCTCGTCCAGGAAGATGGTCCCCTTGTCGGCCAGCTCGAACTTGCCCGGCTTCTCGCTGGTGGCTCCGGTGAAAGCGCCCCGCTCGTGGCCGAAGAGCTCCGACTCCAGCAGCGCCTCGGTAATGGCCGCGCAGTTGACGGCCACGAAGGGCTCTCCGGCGTGCGCGCCCGACTCGTGGATGGCCCGGGCGACGAGCTCTTTACCGGCGCCGGTCTCGCCGGTGATGAGCACGGGGACGTTGAGCGGCGCGACCTTTCTGATTTGCCTCCGGATGTCGTCCAGCGCGGCGCTCGGGCCGACCAGGCGATCGAGGCCCCGCGGCGC
>DATKAG010000313.1:0-2421 GCA_035498355.1 Myxococcales bacterium
CATATTGCAGAATCATAGCAGGGCGAATAGCTTGCAGCGCGTGCCGGACGAGCAGACACCCGAGCCCTCGAACGTGGTCCTGCAGCGCTTCTTCGAGACCAGCCGGTCCGCCCACCGGGCGGCCTCCCACCTGAAGCCCGCCGCCGAGGTGGGGGTGAAGTTCACCGACCTGCCCGGCCACTACCGGTTCACCCTGGTGGAAGGAAAACCCCGCTTCCTCGACGGGACCCCCAAGGACCCGGACTTCGAGCTGACGATGGCGCCGGGCGCCGTCAGCGCCCTGGCCGCGCAGCCCGACGCCGACGTGGGGGAGCTGGGCATCCTCTTCTTCCAGCACATCCTGTCCAGGGACCCGGACAGCAAGATCGGGGTCAAGCTGCACAGCGGGTTGATCAAGCTCACCATGCGCGGCTGGGTCTCGGTGATGATGTCGGGCGGGGCGAAGGTGATCGGCTGGATGGCCTCCAAGGGCCTCAAGGGGCCCTCCGCCATCGCCAGCGCCCTCGGCCGCCTGAGGAAAGGCTAGACCCTTTGACCGACGCCATCCTGGTGCTCACCATGCTCCCCAACGCGGACGCGGCGGTGGAGACCGCCAAGACGCTGGTGAAGGAGAAGCTGGCCGCCTGCGTGAACATCCTCCCGGCCGCCCGCTCCATCTACCGCTGGAAGGGCCAGATCGAGGACGCCAGCGAGGTCCTCGTGCTCCTCAAGACCCGCCACGAGCATTACGACCGCGTCCAGGCCCGCATCCTGGAACTGCACCCCTACGAGGTCCCCGAGGTCCTCGCCATCCCGGTGGAGCACGGCTACTACCCGTATTTGGAATGGCTGGCCCGCGAGACCACCTAGCGGGATACGACAATCTTCGTATGGTCAGGCTGCGTGCGCTGGGGAAAGATCCAGCAGCGCGATGCCCATCCTACTTCTTGAAGAGCGCGTCCAGCGCCGCCAGCGCCTTGGCCCGGGGATCCTCTTCCTTCGCCGCCCGCGGCCCCTTGCGGAAGACGAACAGCTCGCAGGCGTTGGCCCTCTCCTTGTCGCTGGGGGGCTCGGCCTGCGGCTCCCTGCAGCCGTAGCGCATGGTCTCGTCGTAGGCGTGGCAGTTGAAGCAGCAGTGCAGCGGCGCGCGGCAGTGCGGGCAGTCGTCGCGGCGGCCCGCCGTCCCGGTCACGCCCAGGTCCACTTCCTTGCGACAGGCGTGGCAGACGTGCATGGGCCACATCTTGCCGGTTCCGAGCCGGTGGCGCTACGCTGAACGGCCCGCTCCCCCATGCGCCCGCCCACCAAGTTCGGCAAGTACCTTCTGCTCGAGCGCATCGCCGTGGGGGGCATGGCGGAGGTATTCGTCGCCAAGGCCTTCGGGGTGGAGGGCTTCGAGCGCCTGCTGGCCATCAAGAAGATCCTCCCCACCATGGGCGACGACCCCGAGTTCATCTCCATGTTCGTGGACGAGGCCCGCATCGCGGTTCAGCTCGCCCACCCGGGGATCGTCCAGGTGCTGGAGCTGGGCAAGCACGACGAGACCCTCTTCATCGCCATGGAGTACGTCTCCGGCCGCGACCTGCGCCAGCTGATGGAGCGCTTCCGCCGCCGCCAGCTCCCCCTCCCGGTCCCCCAGGCGGCCTACATCATCAAGGAGCTGTGCGAGGCGCTGGACTACGCGCACCACAAGACCGACGCCCGGGGCAAGCCCCTGGGCATCGTGCACCGCGACGTCTCCCCGCAGAACGTGCTGGCCAGCTTCGAGGGCCAGGTGAAGCTGATCGACTTCGGCATCGCCAAGGCGGAGAGCCGGCTGCAGAAGACGCAGGCGGGCATCCTCAAGGGCAAGTTCAGCTACATGTCCCCCGAGCAGGTGAAGGGCCAGCCGCTGGACGGCCGCAGCGACGTGTTCGCCTGCGGCATCCTCCTCTGGGAGCTGCTCTGCGGGGAGAAGCTCTTCACCGGCGACTCCGACTACGCCGTTTTGGACAAGGTGCGCATGGGCCTGGTCCCCGAGCCCCGCTCGCGCAACCCCCAGTGCCCGCCCGGGCTGGAGAAGGTGATCCTCAAGGCGCTGGCGGTCGATCCGGCCCAAAGGTACCAATCCGCCTCCGAGCTGCACGATGCGCTGGCCCCTTTCGCGCTCATCGGCGCCCGCCAGCTGGCTACCTG
Source organism: Myxococcales bacterium (assembly GCA_035498355.1). Lineage (GTDB taxonomy): Bacteria > Myxococcota > Myxococcia > Myxococcales > 40CM-4-68-19 > 40CM-4-68-19. The sequence continues at coordinate 2,155 of DATKAG010000313.1, forward strand.
GCTGCGCGAGGAGTTCAGGGCCGAGTACGAAAGCGAGCAAGAGCGCCTGCGCGCGTGGCAGGCGGTGGCCTCGCCGGCGAGCACGCAGGCCGCCCCGCAGACCCCGCTCGATCCCTGGCCCGCCGCCCGCCCTCCGCCTTCCCCCGCGCGCGTGGAGCAGCCCACCGTCCGCCGGGAGGAGAAGGCGCTGGTGCAAGAGAACCGCAACGCCAACGGCTTCGATCTCGCCGGGGAGCGCACCGCCGCTCCTCGCGCCCAGCGCCGCAC
>DATKAG010000314.1:0-28541 GCA_035498355.1 Myxococcales bacterium
CCATCGACCAGACCCTGGCCCACCTCTTCGAGGTGGAGGTGCCGGCGAAGGTCACCTCGCGGTTCTCGCTCCCGCCCATCGTGCCCGACACGGCGCCCGACTTCGTGAAGAAGGTGACCTCGCTGATGATGGCGGGGAAGGGCGACCTGCTCCCCGTCTCCGCCTTCCCGGTGGACGGGACCTTCCCCCTCGGCACCACCCGCTGGGAGAAGCGGAACATCGCCGCCGAGATCCCGGTCTGGGACGAGAAGCTCTGCATCCAGTGCAACAAGTGCGCGATGGTCTGCCCGCACGCCACCATCCGCGCCAAGGTCTACCAGCCGGCCGGCTTGCAGGGGGCGCCCCCCACCTTCAAGTCCACCGACTACCGGGGCAACGAGTTCAAGGGCTCGAAGTACACCATCCAGGTGGCCGCCGAGGACTGCACCGGCTGCTCGCTCTGCGTGATGGTCTGCCCGGCCAAGGACAAGTCGAACCCCAGGCACAAGGCCATCGACATGCACCCGCAGATCCCCCTGCGGGAGGCGGAGCGGGCCAACTACGACTTCTTCCTGGGACTGCCGGAGGCCGACCGCACCAAGGTCCGCCTGGACGTGAAGGGCGCGCAGTTCCTCCAGCCGCTCTTCGAGTACTCGGGAGCCTGCGCCGGCTGCGGGGAGACGCCGTACATCAAGCTGATGACGCAGCTCTTCGGCGACCGGGCGCTGGTCGCCAACGCCACCGGCTGCAGCTCCATCTACGGGGGCAACCTGCCCACCACGCCCTATTGCACGGACGCCAGCGGGCGCGGTCCCGCCTGGGCGAACTCGCTCTTCGAGGACAACGCCGAGTTCGGCCTCGGCTTCCGCCTGGCGGCCGACAAGCACGAGCAGCAGGCCCGCGAGCTGCTCGCCTCCGTGCCCCTGCCGCCGGCGCTGGTGGCGGAGCTGCTCTCGGCCGATCAGTCGAGCGATGCCGGCATCGCCCAGCAGCGCGCCCGGGTGGCGGAGCTGAAGCGGCACCTGCCCGGGACGCCGGAAGGGGAGCGGCTGGGTCTCCTGGCCGACTCCCTGGTGAAGAAGAGCGTGTGGATCGTGGGCGGCGACGGCTGGGCGTACGACATCGGCTACGGCGGCCTCGACCACGTGCTCGCCCTGGGGCGCAAGGTGAACATCCTGGTGGTGGACACCGAGGTTTACTCCAACACCGGCGGCCAGGCCTCCAAGTCCACCCCCATCGGGGCCACCGCCAAGTTCGCCATGGCCGGCAAGGCCCGCCCGAAGAAGGACCTGGGCATGCTGGCCATGAGCTACGGGAACGTCTACGTGGCCCGCGTCGCCTTCGGGGCCAAGGACACCCAGACCCTGAAGGCGTTCCAGGAGGCCGACGCCTTCCCGGGGACCTCGCTGATCATCGCCTACAGCCAGTGCATCGCCCACGGATACGACATGGCCTTCGGGGTGGAGCAGCAGAAGCTGGCCGTGGAGACCGGCTACTGGCCGCTCTACCGCTACGACCCGCGGCGCGTGGCGGCGGGCGAGAGCCCCTTCAAGCTCGACTCCAGCCCGCCCAAGGGGGACCTGGGCGCGTACATGCGCAACGAGACGCGCTTCCGCATGACCGAGAACCAGGATCCGCACCGCTACAAGGAGCTGGTGAAGGCGGCCAAGGAGGACATCCAGGAGCGGTTCCGCCTCTACGAGAAGCTGGAGAAGGGCCTTCCCCTCGTGCCTGGCCCCGCGCAGCCGGCGAAGCAGGAGAGCTGATGGACCTGAGAACCGAGTACCTGGGCCTGAAGCTGGACTCCCCCCTGATGCCCGGCGCCTCGCCCCTGGCCGACAGTCTGGACATGGTGCGGCGGCTGGAGGACGCGGGCGCCTCGGCCATCGTCATGCGCTCGCTGTTCGAGGAGCAGATCACCCGGGAGATGAACGGGAACCTCCGGGCGGTGGAGGAGCACGAGGAGTCCTACGCCGAGGCCCTCTCCTACTTCCCCAAGGCCAGCGAGTTCTCCTTCGGCCCCGACGAGTACCTCGACCAGCTGCGGGGGATCAGCAATGCGGTCTCGGTGCCGGTGATCGCCTCGCTGAACGGCATCACCGCCCGCGGCTGGCTGGACTACGCCCGGCAGATCGAGGAGGCCGGGGCCGACGCGCTGGAGCTGAACGTCTACTACCTGGCCACCGACCCTGACGAAGCGAGCCTGGCGGTGGAGAGGCGCACGCTGGAGATCGTGCGGGCGGTGAAGGGGGCGCTGAAGATCCCCGTGGCGGTGAAGCTCTCGCCCTTCTTCTCCGCCCTGCCGCACTTCGCCCGCGAGCTGCAGGAGGCGGGGGCGAACGGGCTGGTGCTCTTCAACCGCTTCTACCAGCCCGACATCGACGTGGAGAACCTGGAGGCGGCGCCCACCCTCTACCTCTCCGATCCCTCCGAGCTGCTCCTCCGCCTGCGCTGGCTGGCCATCGTCGCCCCGGCGGTGGAGCTGCCCCTGGCCGTCTCCGGCGGGGTGCACAGCGGGCTGGACGCCATCAAGTCGGTGATGGCCGGGGCCAGCGCGGTGCAGGTGGTCTCGGCCCTCTTGCAGAAGGGGCCCGGGCACCTCAAGACCATCCGCCTGGAGATGGAGCGCTGGATGGAGGAGCACGAATACGCCTCGCTCCGGCAGATGCTGGGGAGCATGAGCCTCGCCCATTGCCCCAACCCCAGCGCGTTCTCCCGGGCGAACTACATGCGCATCCTGCAGAGCTGGCGGCTGGGCGCGTAGCGGCTCCCCGCCCCTTCAACTTGGATGGGCGGACATTGCGTCAGGAGTGTGAAATGGGGCGCGCGGCGATCCGCGCTGGCGGCGGCGCGATGTCAGACCCCTTCGGCACGCTGCGAGAATGAGCAAATGTCAGCAGGAGCTCCCGTTCCGGGTGGAACCTGCGTTCGCAGCGCTGCTTCACGGCCTTGCGCCAGGCGCTGCAGAAGGGCTGCAACCGGTTCGGCGTCCGCTCCCCGCGCGAGGCGGCAAACGCCGTCCGCTACGTGCTGGACAACTGGCGGATGCACGCAATCCGCGACGGCCGGCCGGCACCCACCGGAATCGACCCGTACTGCTCCACCACCTCGGCGGGCGACTCACCGCCGCTGGTCGCCGAGCCGTGCTGGTGGATGCTGCGGGTGGGGGCGGAACGGTACGGTGATCTGGCGGCTGCTGCCCGAGATGACGTGCCTGCATTTGAAAACGGGCGGACACGCGATCGCGTCGGGTGGCGCTCGAGAGCTCGTCGCCCCGCAGAGCCCCTCGCGAGCCGCCATGCTCTTGCTGCGTGTTCGCGCGAGGGCGCGAACACGCTCGCGGAGACGTGCTCCGGATTCTTCACTCGGATGGAGCGGAATCGAGCGGCATCAGGTGCACGGAGCGGTTCGCCAGCGACGCCTCGCTCTTCAGGCTGTACCAGGCAAAGGCGGCCACGGCGACGCCGATCACCACGTGAGCGGCGGTCCTCTTCCATCTCCTCTTCACGAAGTCCATGTTCCACCCCCTGGCGGGCGGTGGAGCAGCCGGCGTGCCAGCGTGCGCGGCCGGAATCCGGGGATTTTCCCCGGCTGGAGGGCGTGGCGCCCCCGTCGCGCTACGCAGTATCGGTCGATCGGCTCACTTCCGGTTGCGCCCGAACCGCTCGTGCGCCGACACCCAGTCGCCGTTGTAGATCGCGCCCGCCAGGGAGATCTCTCCGGCCAGCACCACGCCCGCGCAGATCTCCGCGAACTTGTCCGCCTTCCCCGCGCCCACGCAGCCGAGCATCTCCAGGCACTGCCTCTGGGTCGCCAGGCCGGTGCCGCCGCCGTAGGTGGCGACGATCAGGGCGGGGAGGGTGATGGACCAGTAGTAGTCTCCGTCTTCCAGCAGCTGGGAGTAGGTGATGGCGGTGTGCGACTCGGCCACGTTGGCCGCGTCCTGCCCGGTGGCGATGAACAGGGCCGCGAGCGCGTTGGCGGCGTGGGCCCCGTTGTTGGCGGAGCCGGCGAGGAAGGCGCCGGCCATGGAGACCTGGCGGGCCCGGAAGAACGCCTGGGGCGTGACGCCCACCACCTCCTCCAGCACCTCCTTGCGCAGGACCGCCTCGGCCACCACCCGGCGGCCGCGCGTCTGCAGCACGTTCATGTGGGAGTGCTTCTTGTCGGTGTCGATGTTGCCCGAGAGCAGGTAGTTCACGCCGCCGGGGTGATTCGCCTTGATCCACTCGCAGGCGGCGGAGGTCGCCTTGCCGGTCATGTTCTGCCCGGCCGCGTCGCCGGTGGTGTAGTTGAAGCGCAGGTAGCGCAGCGGGCCCACCTGGTAGTGGCCGATGTTGACCAGCTTTCCCGAGCGGGTGGTGGCTTCGGCCGCGGCGCGGATGGGCTCCATGTGCTCCTCCACCCAGCGGCCGAACTCGCGGGCGGCGAGCGCGTCGGGGAAGATGAACACCGGGCCGCGCTGCATCGAGCGCTCCACCACCGTGGCGCGCACGCCGCCGCAGGCGGCAAGGACGCGCATGCCCCGGTTGTAGCTCGCCACCAGGGTGCCCTCGGTGGTGGCGAGGGGAACGTAGAAGTCCCCCTTGGCGTGCTCGCCCCGCATGCGCAGCGGGCCGGCCAGGCCGACGGGCACCTGGGCCACGCCGATGAAGTTCTCCACGTTGCCGGAGACGAGGGCGGGATCGAAGTCGTAGTGCGCCAGGTGGGAAAGCTCCACCCCGGTGCGCTCGCGGGCGAAGGCCCGCCGGGCCGCCGCCATCTCTTGGGTGTAGTCGCGCTCGCTGCGGGGGATGCGGGGCCGCTCCGCCGCCTGCCTGGCGGGAAGGGGCAGGTCGCTGCCGGCTTCGGCGGGCATCAGACACGCTCCTGGAATTCGCGCCCGAGCAACCCCTCGGGTCGCACGAGCAGGACTGCGACGATGAGGACGAACGCCATCGTGGTCTTGAACTCGATGGCAAGATAGGCCCCGGTGAGGCTCTCGGCGATGCCCAGCAAAAGCCCGCCCACCACGGCCCCGGGCAGGCTGTTCATCCCGCCCAGCACGGCGGCGGCCAGGCCCTTGAACAGCGGGTCGAGCATGAAGAAGGGATCGAGCAGGAGCGCGGGGGCGAGGAAGACGCCCGCGATCACCGCCAGGGCGGCGGCCGTGCCCCAGGCGAAGGCGAGCACGCCGCGGGTGGGGATGCCCAGCGTCTGCGCCGCCGCCAGGTTCTCGGAGGTGGCCCGCATGGCCAGGCCCAGGCGGGTGCGCTGGGTGAGGAAGAAGAGGAGCAGGCTGGCGGCGGCGGCGGCAGCCAGGGTGCCTGCCGCAAGCTCGGAGACGAAGACCGGGCCGATCTTCCACACCTTGGTGTCGGAGAGGGGGAAGGGCAAGCGGTCGGGCTCCGCGCCCCAGCCCCAGACCGTGAAGCCCTGCAGCACCAAAGAGAGGCCGAAGGTGAGGATCACGCTCCCCAGCGCGTTGGCGCCCTTGCGCTGGGCGGGGACCAGCGCCCCGAAGTAGAAGACCACCGCCACCACCGCTCCGGCGAGGATCGCCAGGGGCAGCCCCAGCGACATGGGCAGCCCGCGGGTCACCACCGTGAAGGCCACGAAGGTCCCCAGGGTGGCGATGTCGCCGTGGGCGAAGTTGAGCACCCGCGCGGAGCGGTAGATGAGCACCAGCCCCAGGGCCACCAGGGCGTAGAGGCTCCCGCCCGAGAGTCCGGCCAGCGCGTATTGGAGGAAGCGGTCCATGGGAACCTAGCGGAAGGGCCAGAGGCGGAAGTAGAGCCGGGTCTTGATCCACAGCCCGGCCAGGCCGAGCGGCTCGAAGATCATGGTCAGGAGGATGGCGCCGCCGAAGAGCACCGGCACGGCCCAGCGGAACCCGCCGAAGACCGCGGGCACGAGGATGGCGAAGGCGGCGCCGAAGACCGATCCCTCGATGGAGGCGAGCCCGCCCACGATCACCGCCACGAAGATGGTGATGGTCTGCTCGATGCTGAAGGACTGCGGCTCCAGGTGGCCGAGGAACTGGGCGAGCAGGGCCCCGTGCACGCCCGTGTAGAAGGAGGAGAGGGCGAAGGCGAGCAGCTTGTAGCGGGCCAGGTTCACCCCCATCGCCTCGGCGGCGATGTCGCTGTCGCGGATGGCCACGAAGGCCCGGCCCACGTAGGAGGAGACCAGGTTGTAGGCCAGGGCGGTGAAGAGGAGGAAGAGGGCGAAGAAGAGCAGGTAGAGGAAGGCGTCCCTGGAGAGGCCGGCGGGAATCCCCAGGGCCGGCAAGGCCAGGCCGGCGTGGCCGCCGGAGAGGACGGAGACGTTGGTGAAGATCTGGTAGACGGCGGTGCCGAAGCCCAGGGTGGCGATGGCCAGGTACGGGCCCTTCAGGCGCAGGGAAGGGAATCCCACCAGCCAGCCCAAGAAGCCCGCGGCAAGGCCGGCGGCGATCAGCGCCAGCGGGAAGGGGGCGCCGGCGATGCGCAAATGCCCGAAGGCGTAGGCGCCCACGGCGAGGAACCCGGCCTGGCCGAAGGAGATCTGGCCCGCGTAGCCGATGAGCAGGTTCTGCCCCACGATCCCCAGGGCGAAGAGCCAGACCAGCGCGCCGTGCGAGAGCCAGTAGCCCGGCGCCCACCAGGGGAGGGCGGTGAGCACCGCCAGCAGGGCGATGAGCAGGGCGCGGGAGAGCGGCTTGCGCGCGAACCGGAGCTGCTCCTGGTAGGTTTCGACGAGGTCCACGGGTCAGCTCCGGTAGAGCGATTCCACCAGCTCGGAATAGCGCTTCTCGATGTTGCGCCGCTTCACCTTCTTGGTGGGGGTGACGTCCCCTTCCTCCTCGTAGAAGCGGCGGGGCAAGAGCGCGAAGCGCTTCACCGACTCCACCTGGGAGAGGGTGCGGTTCACCGCGTCCACCTCGCGGGCGATCAGCTTCTGCACCTCGGGCAGCTGGGTGAGCTCGGTGAAGGTGGCGAAGGGCAGGCGGTGGTCCTGGGCGAACTTGGTGACGTTCTCCTCGTCGATGAGGATGAGGGCCACCACGTACTTGCGCCGGTCGCCGATCACCACCGCGTCCTGGACGTGGGGGCTGAACTTGAGCTTGTTCTCGATGTAGGAGGGGGCGATGTTCTTCCCCCCGGCGGTGATGATCAGGTCCTTCATCCGGTCGACGATCTTCAGCCGCCCATCCACCCAGGCCCCCACGTCGCCGGTGTGCAGCCAGCCCTCCGCGTCCACCGTGCGCGCCGTCTGCTCCGGGTCCTTGTAGTAGCCGGCGAAGACGTGCGGGCCGCGGGTGAGGATCTCGTCCCCTTCGCCCAGCTTCACCTCGATGCCCTCGATGGGCTCGCCCACCGTCCCCACCAGCGGACGGTCGGGGCGGGTGACGGTGATCACCCCGGTGGACTCGGTCATGCCATAGCCTTCCAGGAGCGGGATCCCCAGCGCCTCGTAGAACTCGAACAGCTCGGGCGAGGCGGGGGCGGCGCCGCTCACCGCCAGGCGGGTGCGGTCGAAGCCCAGCCGGTGCTTGAGCGGCCCGAACACCGTCCAGCTCGCCAGGGCGTGCGCGGCGGACAGCAGCGGCGTGCCCCGGCCCGCGCGGCGGGCGCGCACCCAGCGGCGGGAGAGGGCCAGCGCCGCCCGCCAGGCGCCGCGCTTGAGGAGGGTGGAGTCCTGCATGCGCAGCTCGATGGTGGAGGCGAGCTTCTCCCAGATGCGGGGCACGCTGGCGAAGTAGGTGGGGGAGACCTCGCGCAGGTTGGCGAAGAGGGTTTCCATGCTCTCCACGAAGTTCACCACGTAGCCCATGCGCAGGTGCTCGAGCACCGTGCCCAGGTTCTCGTAGATGTGCGCCAGCGGCAGGTAGGAGACCAGGTCGTCGTCCCTGCGCGCGCCGGTGGCGGAGATCAGCGCGTCGGCCATGAAGAGGGCGTTGGCGTGCGAGATCATCGCCCCCTTGGGCGGCCCGGTGGTGCCGCTGGTGTAGATGAGCATGGCGATGTCCGAGGGAACCACCGCGGCCAGCCTCTCCTCCACCGCGGAGGGGCGGGCCCCGAGCAGCTTCTCCCCCTCGCGCAAAAAGTCCGCGAAGAGCACCACCCGGGGATCGTCGAAGCCCCACAGGCCCTTCTCGTCCCACACCACCACCCGCTCCACCCGGGTCTGGTCGAGGATGGCGAGGACCTTCTCCAGCTGCTCCTCGTTCTCCACGAAGACGATGCGCGCCTCGCAGTTGCTGAGGACGTGCTGCACCTGCTCCGCGGCGCAGGTGGGGTAGATGCCCGCGGTGGCGCCGCCCGCGGCCATCACCCCCAGGTCGGAGTAGAGCCACTCCGGGCAGTTCTCCCCCAGGACCGCGGCGTTCTCTCGCGGGCGCAGGCCGAAGGCGAGCAGCGCCGCGGCCACCTTCCGCACCTGCGCGGCGTATTCCACCCAGCTCACCCGGCGCCAGATGCCCAGCGACTTGTAGCGCAGGGAAAGGTCGTGCCCTCGCGTCCGCTCCTGCTCGAAGAGCAGCGCCGGGATGCTGCGCGCGGCCAGAACCGGCGCCGCCCGCGCCTGGGGCGGGATCGGCGGGGCCGGCCGCGCTTCCAGCGCCTGGGCTTCCCCGTTCACCACCGCCTCCGCTTGCGATAGAGCCGCCATGTCTTCACCGAGGTGCTGGCGTCGACCGCGCCGACGCCGAGGTAGACGTCGCGCACGTCCTGGTTTTCCGAGAGCTCGGCGGGAGTCCCCTGCAGGACGATGCGCCCGCCCTCCAGGATCGCCGCCCGCTGGGCCACGTCCAGCGCCAGGCGGGCGTTCTGCTCCACCAGGAGGATGGTGGTGCCCGCCCGGCTGATGGCCACCAGCGCCTGGAAGACGTGGCGGGAGAGCTCGGGGGTGAGCCCCAGCGAGGGCTCGTCCAGCATGAGGAGGCGGGGGCGGCGCAACAGGGCGCGGCCGATGGCGAGCATCTGCTGCTGGCCGCCGGAGAGCGTCTCCGCCTGCTGGCGCTGGCGCTCGCCCAGCACCGGGAACATCTCCAGCACCCGTTCCAGGTCCTCGCGCGCCTCCCGCCCGCGGCGGCCCCAGAGGCCCAGGCTGAGGTTCTCCTCCACCGTCAACTCGCGGAAGATCCCCCGGTCTTCCGGCACCAGCACGATCCCCTGCCGCGCCACCGCCTCCGGCCGGCGCCGCTCCAGCGCATGTCCGGCCAGCTCGATGGTGCCCTTGCGCGGCTGGTCCTTGAGCAGTCCGGCGATGGTCTTGAGCAGGGTGGTCTTGCCGGCGCCGTTCGGCCCCAGCACCGCGAAGATCTCCCCTTCCCGCACCTCGAAGGAAACGCCGGAGAGGGCGTAGATGCGGTCGAGATAGAGGGTCTCGACGTTCTTCACCGAGAGCAGCGGGGCGGCGGCTTGGGGAGCGGGGAGCATCAGTGGCCCAGGTAGGCGCGAATCACTCCGGGATGCCGCTGCACCTCCTGCGGCGTCCCCTCGGTGAGCTTGAGGCCCTGGTCGAGCACGATCATCCGCCCGGCCAGCCGCGAGGCCACCCGCAGGTCGTGCTCCACCAGCAGCACGGTGACCTTGAAGCGGCCCCCGATCTCGTGGATCCAGTACGCCACCTCGTCCTTCTCCTCGGCGGCCAGCCCGGAGACGGGCTCGTCGAGCAAAAGCAGCGTGGGCTCGGTGGCCAGGGCGCGCCCCAGCTCCACCCGCTTCTGCACCCCGTAGGGACAGCTCCCCACCTGCGTGTCGCGCCAGGCTTCCAGGTCGAGGAAGTCGATGATCCGCTCGCAGCGCTCGCGGTGGCGCACTTCCTCGTCCCGCAGGCGGAGGGCGGCGAAGAAGAGGTTCTTCTGGAAGTGCAGGTGACGCCCGAGCATCAGGTTGTCGAGCACCGTCATGTGCAGGAAGAGGCGCAGGTTCTGGAAGGTGCGCGCCACCCCGCGCGCGGTCACCCGGTCGGGGGAGAGGCCCAGAAGGCTCTCGCCCCGGAAGGCGACCGCGCCGGAGGTGGGCTTGTAGAGCCCGGTGATGCAGTTGAAGAGCGAGGTCTTGCCCGACCCGTTGGGGCCGATCACCGCCACCGTCTCGCCCTCGGCCACGGAGAGCGAGACGCCGCCCAGGGCGGTGATCCCGCCGAAGCGGAGCGCCAGGTCCTGGACTTGAAGGAGTGACGCCCCGCCCATGGCTCGCCCTCTCAGAAGTGCGGGGGGAACTGCTGGAAGGCGACGATCTGCTTCGCCGACGAGTCCTTGGCGCTGCTGGCGCGCATCATCCGCACCGCGTTCCCGCCGTGGTGGCGGTCCGGGCCGAAGTCGATGGGCGGCAACAGTCCGCCCGCCGTGTAGCCCTTGAGCGCCTCGATGGCCTTGAGGAACTTCTCCCGGGTGAGGTCGCGGCCGGCGCCCTGCAGCCCGGCGACGATCAGCTTGATGTCGCTCGAGCCGGTGACGCAGAACCCCTCGCGGCCCTTCAGCTTGGGCTCGATCCTGGTGATGATCTCGATGTCCTTGTCGGCGGGCTCCTCGCCGCGGATGGCGATGATGGTGTTGAAGTAGGCGCCCTCCCAGAGATCGCCCAGCAGCCGGAACATGGTGTCGCGGTCGTAGAGGGTGAAGGAGGCGAAGATCTTCGGGCGGTACCCGACCTTCGCCATCTCCTTCACCAGGGCGGCGGCGTGCGTGGCGGTGGAGTAGAGGAGGACGGCGTCGGCGCCCGACTCCTTGATCTTCAGCGCGTGCGTGCCCAGCTCGCGCTCGGTCACCTCGTAGTAGACCTCGCTGACCAAGGAGACGCCCTTGAGCTTCGCGATCCCCCTCTTGACGCCCAGCACCCCCTCCCGGCCGTAGTCGTCGTTCTGCCCGAACACGGCGACCTTCTTCACTCCCTCGAGCCGGTTCGCCTGCACCACCGTCCACTCGCCCTCGTCGGCGTAGTCCGGGTAGATCTGGAACACGCTGGCGCGCTTCTCCTTGGGCTGCTTGGCCCACACCTGCACGTTCGCCAGCGGGGCGATGAGCGGGACGCGCGAGTCGGCGACGATCTCCTTGGTGGCGTTCAGCACGGCCGTGCCCACCGTGCCCACGATGGCGAAGACGCTGTCCTTCATCTCGTTGACGTTGGCCACCGCCTTGCCCGGGTTGTAGCCGTCGTCCTTGAGGACGAGCTTCAGCTTGCGGCCGTGGATGCCGCCCTGGTCGTTGACGTACTTCGCGTAGGCCTCGGAGGCCAGGGCGATGGAGCCCCAGGCGGCGGCGGGCCCGGAGAGCGGGCCGGTGATGCCGATGGTCACCTCGGTGTCGGTGACGCCGGGGACGGCCGCGGCGGCGCGGGCGGGAACCGAGGGGGCGGTGGCGAGGACGAAAAGGCTGGACGCGGCAAGGATGCCACGGATGTTCATGGAGACTTCTCCTCTTGCGGGGACGGGTCCCCGGCGATACGGGCGAGGTAACCAAACGTCGCATTGCACGTTCCGGACCGGGCGCGCGAACGCGATGCCGCCCGGGGAGAGACGCGCGGCCGCCTCAGGCGATCAGGCCCGTGCGGAGGCGATGCGGGCAGCCGGGCGCGCCGGCGCCCCCGCTTCCGAAGATTGTGCGCGCCCCAGCGCAGAAATCGATGTGCGTGCTTTTACGCAGCCGCGGCGCGCCCTTGCAGCCAGGGCTCGACGATGGCGAGGAACCGGTCCGGCGCCTCCAACTGGGGCACGTGCCCGATGCCCTCGAGGATCTCCAGCCGCCAGTCGGGGCGCGCAGCGGCGAGGACGCGGGTGGCCTCCACCCGCACCAGCCGATCCCGGTCGCCCTGCACGATCAGCGCGCTCGCCCGGATGCGGGCGACCATCTCGTAGAAGCGCCGCTTGCGCATCAGCCGGATCATCAAGGATCGCTGGGCCGCCAGGAAGTCGCGGCCGTTGGTCCGCCCCTGGGGCGCGCGCTCGCGGGCCAGCTCGACGTGCGCCTGGTACACGTCGCGCCCCACCCGCGACGGATCGACGCAGCAGAGGGAAAGGGTGTCGCGCACGCTCTGCTCGGGCCCCCGGCGGTGCCGCCGGAGCATGAGCGCGCCGCCCAGCACCGGCATGGCCATGGCGAAGAAGAGGGCGGTGACGCCGGGGTCGAAGCGCGCGCCCGCCAGCGGCACGGCGGCGTCCACCAGCACCAGGGAGGCGACCTTCGCCGGCTCGGCCGCGGCCTCCGCCATGGAGAGGTAGCCGCCCATGGAGTTGCCCATGAGGACGGCGGGCTCGCGCGCCACCGCGTCGAGAAAGCGATCGAGCAGCCGGCGATTGGCGCCCACTTTCGCGCTCCGGCCCAGCGAGCGGGTGCGGCCGTGCCCGGCGAGGTCGAGGGCGTAGACCCGACCGTGGGCGGAAAGGCGAGGCGCCACGGCCAGCCAGTTGGCGTGCGAGCCGCCCAGGCCGTGCACCAGGACGATGGGGCGCCCCGAGCCGCCGAAATCTACGTAGTGGACGGGGCCGTCCAGATCGACGATGCGATGCTGCATGGTCACATCCTTGCATCATCGCTTGTCGACTGCGAGCGCATAATTTACGCTATCTCCACCCCTGCTGGAGATCCCCCAATGCCGGTCGCCTGCGATCGCCTGACCACCCTCGATCGTCAGTTCCTCATCTACGAGAGCAAGGCCGCGCACATGCACGTGGCGGGGAACTCGATCTTCGAGGCCGGTCCCCTGCGCCGCGAGGACGGCGGCCTGGACATCGGGCGCATCCGCGCCTACGTCGAGTCGCGCCTCGAGCGCATTCCCCGCTACCGCCAGATCGTCACGTACACTCCCTTCGGCCAGCCCATCTGGGTGGACGATCCGCACTTCAACCTCGACTACCACGTCCGCCACACCAGCCTGCCCAAGCCGGGCGGCGACGCGCAGCTCAAGGCGCTCTGCGGGCGGATCTTCTCCCAGGCGCTCGACCGGACCAAGCCGCTCTGGGAGATCTGGGTGGTGGAAGGCGTGGAAGGCGGAAACGAGTTCGCCTTCATCAGCAAGATCCACCACGCCATGGTGGACGGCGTCAGCTCCGTCGACCTGCTCGAGGTGCTGCTCACCCAGGAGCCGGTGCGGGAGTTCACGCCCGCGGCCCCCTGGGAGCCGCGGCCGGGCCCCTCCGCGAGGGAGATGGCCGTGGACGACGTGCGGACGCTGGTGCGCGCTCCGCTCCGGCTCCTGGGCCAGGCCCCCTGGCTGATCAAGGGGGTGTTGCAGGCGGAGAGCGAGGTGCGGGCCGCGGTGCGCGGCCTCGCCGACCTCACCTTCAAGACCCTGCGCCGGCCGGCGGAGACGCCGCTGAACAAGCGCATCGGCCCGCACCGGCGCTTCGACTGGCTGACCCTGGACCTGGGCGAGATGAAGGCGGTGCGGAAGGCGCTGGGCGGATCGATCAACGACGTGGTCCTCGCCACCGTCACCGGCGCGGTGCGCCGCTTCCTCGAGTACCGGGGGGTGAAGCCCGAGGGCATCGAGTTCCGGGTGATGGCCCCGGTGAGCGTGCGGCGGCCCGACGAGAAGGGCGCGCTGGGCAACCGCGTCGCCGCCTGGATGGTCTCGCTGCCCATCGGCGAGCGCGATCCGCGCAAGCGGCTGGCCAGCCTGCAGAAGACCACCGAGCGCCTGAAGGTGGAGAAGAACGCGCTGGGCGCGGAGCTGCTCACGCAGATGGCCGGCTGGGCTCCGGCCACGCTCCTCTCCCTGGGGGCGCGGATCTCCTGGCGGAACCTCCCCTTCAACATGGTCGTCACCAACGTGCCGGGGCCGCAGAAGCCGGTCTACCTGTTGGGCGCGAAGATGCTGGCCGACTACGGGCTGGTCCCCATCCCCGACTACACCGGCCTGGGCATCGTGCTCTTCAGCTACGAGGGCAAGCTGACCTGGGGCCTGAACGCGGACTGGGACGTGATGCCCGACCTGGACGTCTTCGCCCGCTTCGTGGAGAGCGCCTTCGCGGAGCTGCGCGACCTCGCCAGGCCGGCCGGCGTGCCGGCCCAGGAGAAGGTTGCGGAGGCGAAGCCTGTCGAGGCGCCGCCCTCGAACCCGCCCGCGGAGCCGCAGCCGGCCGCGGTCACTCACTGACTATCGGCTCTTCCCGTCGAAGTGCTGCACCTTCAGCGTGGTGGCGTCCACCTCGTCCAGGCAGCGGGTGTTGATCGCCGCCATGGGACCCTTCGGCCCCTGGCCGCGGGCGAACGAGCGGACCCCGCAGGTGCGGCAGAAGAGATGGTGGATGTTCTTCTTGCCGAACTGGTAGTCGGTGAGCGCGTCCTCGCCCTTCTCCAGCTTGAACGCGGAAGCGGGGACGAAGGAGAGCAGGTTGCCCGTGCGCGAGCAGATGGAGCAGTTGCACTGGATGACCGGCTGGGAGAGATCGATCTCGACGCGGTAGCGGACGGCGCCGCAGTGACAGCCGCCGTGATGCGTGGTGATGGGCACGGTTTGGACCTCCGGGGCGACGGGCCCCCTTTATCACGTCCCTTCGCCGGATGACGCGACGCGTTTTCTCCGGGGAACGGCCCGCACGCCTTGCGGCGCAGCCCAGCGCCGCGCGCAGCGGTTGCCGGGCGGGCGGCTCCGCCCGCTCTTCGCCGGATGGTACGCGCCATGCTCGGCAATACGCCGGTCGGCAAGAAGCGCGGAGCAGACCAATGGCCCACTCGTACTCGCACGGAACCAGCGGCGTTCCTCTTCTGGGAGAGACGATCGGCGAGAACCTCCGCCGCACGGTGGAGCGCTTCGGCGCGCGCGACGCCCTGGTGGTGCGCCCGCAGCGGGTGCGCTGGACCTACGGCGAGCTGTACGACCGCGTGCGCCTCGCCGCCCGCGGCTTGATCGCCCACGGGGTGAAGAAGGGCGACCGGGTGGGCATCTGGGCCCCCAACCGGAGCGAGTGGGTGGTCCTGCAGTACGCCAGCGCCCTGGCCGGAGCGGTGCTGGTCAACGTCAATCCCGCCTACAAGTCCAGCGAGCTGGAGTACGCCCTGCGCCAGTCCTCGGTGAGCCTTTTGGTGCTGGCGCGGAAATTCCGCCAGTCGGACTTCGCCGGCATGCTGGACGAGGTCCGGCCCCGGCTCCCCGAGCTGCGGGAGGCCATCGTCTTCGAGGACTACGGCTGGCCCCAGCTCCTCGAGGACGCGCGCAAGGTGGGCGAGCCCGAGCTGCTCAAGCGGATGGCGCTCTGCCAGCCCGACGACCCCATCAACATCCAGTACACCTCGGGGACCACCGGCTTCCCCAAGGGCGCGACGCTCTCGCACCACAACCTGGTCAACAACGGCTTCTTCGTCGGGGAAGGGCAGCGGCTGACGGAGAGCGACCGCGTCTGCATCCCGGTCCCCTTCTACCACTGCTTCGGGATGGTGCTGGGCAACCTCGCCTGCACCACCCACGGCTCCTGCATGGTGGTCCCCTCCGAGTCGTTCGAGCCGCTGGCGGTGCTGGAGACCGTCGCCGACGAGAAGTGCACCGCGCTCTACGGCGTGCCCACCATGTTCATCGCCGTGCTCGATCACCCGCTCTTCCGGGAGTACCAGCCGCGGCTGGGCTCGCTGCGCACCGGGATCATGGCCGGCTCGCCCTGCCCGGTGGAGGTGATGCGGAAGGTGCAGTCGGTCCTGCACATGCCCGAGGTGACCATCTGCTACGGGATGACCGAGACCTCCCCCGTCTCCACCCAGAGCGCCTGGGACGATCCTCTGGAGAAGAGGGTGGGCACGGTGGGGCGGGTGCACCCGCACGTGGAGGTGAAGGTCGTCGACCCCGCCACCGGCGCCCTGCAGCCCCGCGGCCAGGCGGGTGAGCTGTGCACCCGCGGGTACTCGGTGATGCTGGGCTACTGGGGAAACCCGGAGGAGACGGCCAGGGCCATCGACTCCGCCCGCTGGATGCACACCGGCGACCTGGCGACCATGGACGAGCAGGGTTACCTGAACATCGTCGGCCGGATGAAGGACATGATCATCCGCGGCGGGGAGAACATCTATCCCCGGGAGATCGAGGAGTATTTGTACACGCACCCGGAGGTGAGCGACGTGCAGGTGATCGGCGTGCCCAGCGTGAAGTACGGTGAGGAGGTGATGGCCTGGGTGAAGCTCAAGCCGGGGGCGCAGGTCACGGGCGGGGGGCTGGACGCCTTCTGCCGGGGGCGCATCTCCACCTTCAAGATCCCCAAGTACTGGAAGTTCGTGGAC
This sequence comes from Myxococcales bacterium, assembly GCA_035498355.1. Taxonomy (GTDB): domain Bacteria; phylum Myxococcota; class Myxococcia; order Myxococcales; family 40CM-4-68-19; genus 40CM-4-68-19. Next base: position 16,154 of record DATKAG010000314.1, read on the forward strand.
GGATTCCCCATGACGGTGACGGGGAAGATCCAGAAGTACAAGATGCGCGAGTCCTCGGTGAGCGAGCTGGGGCTGGCTGCCGCCGCCGCGGTGAAGACGGCGTAGCCGGAACGGGTTAAACAGCCTCGCATGCTCCCCGCCCTGGCGCTGGCCCTCTGCGCCGCTTCCTCCTCCGCGGAAAGCCTCGACCAGCTCGTCAGCCGGGTGGCGCGGGCCTACGGCGGGGAGAAGGCGCTCTCGCGGGTGAAGGCCTTCCGCGAGACCGGCACGCTGGAGACCTCGCGGGGGGTGGCGCGGACGGTGCGGATCTTCGCTCCGCCCGATCGCCTGCGGGTGGAGATCGAATACCCGGGCGGCGGCGGCGAGCTTCGCGTGCTGGACGGCGAGACCGGCTACCGCGACGGCGAGAAGGTGGTGGGCGCGCCCCGCGACGCCATGATCCTGCAGGCGGCCCGGCTCGACCTTCCCTTCCTGCTCCTGCGCAACCGCAAGAAGCTGGTGGACCTGGGCGAGCTGAAGCGCGAGGGCAAGCCGATGCGCGGCATCGGCGTTGCCCTGGGCGGCAGCCTGGTGCTGGCGGTGACGGTCGATCCCGCGAGCGCGCGCATCGTCCGCTCGGAAGGGGGCCTGCCCGGGCCCGCCGGCCAGATCCGCTTCGCCACGGACTATTCCGGCTTCCGGGAAGTGGGAGGAGTGCTCTTCGCCTTCCAGGAGGAGAACTTCGCCTCCGGCCAGCACACCGGCGAGACGAAGCTCGAGAAGATCGATCTCCTCGACAAGGCCCCCGCATCCGCCTTCAAGCCATGAAGACCAACCGGCCGCTGACGGTCGCCTCGCTGCTCCTGAGCATTTCCATGGCAGCGATGGAGATGACGGTGGTGTCCACCGCCATGCCCACGGTGGTGGGCGACCTGGGCGGCATCCACCTCTACTCCTGGGTCTTCACCGCCTACCTGCTCACCTCGACGGTGACGGTGCCGCTCTACGGCAAGCTGGCCGATCTCTACGGGCGCAAGCCGGTGCTGCTGGCGGGGATCGGCGTCTTCCTCCTCGGCTCGATGGCCAGCGGGCTGGCCCGGGGGATCGGGACGCTGATCGCCTTCCGCGCCTTGCAGGGCCTGGGGGCGGGGGCGATGCAGCCCACCACCCTCACCATCGTGGGCGACATCTACAACCTGGAGGAGCGGGCCCGGATGCAGGGCGTGTTCGGGGCGGTGTGGGGGGTGGCCGGGCTGATCGGGCCGCTGCTCGGCGGGGTGATCGTCAAGTTCCTCTCCTGGCGCTGGGTGTTCTTCATCAACCTGCCGGCGGGGATCGCCGCCGCCGCCCTGCTGGTGGTGGCCCTGCACGAGGAGGTGGAGCACCGGCAGCACGCGCTCGACTGGGCCGGATCGGGGCTGCTCACCCTGGGCCTCACCGCCCTGTTGGTGGGAGCGCAGGGCGGCTGGGCGAGCGCAGTGGTGCTGCCCCTCGCCGTCCTCTCGCTGGCGGCCTTCCACCTGGTCGAGCGGCGCGCCAGGGAGCCGGTGCTCCCGCTGCAGCTGTTCCGCCAGCGGGTGATGGCGGTGGCCACGGGGGCGGGCGCGCTGGTGGGGGCAGGGATGATCTCCATGGTCACCTACGTGCCGCTCTACGTGCAGGGCGTGCTGGGCGGCTCGCCCACCGAGGCGGGCAGCGCGATCACGCCCATGGTGGTGGGCTGGCCCATCGCCAGCGCCATCAGCGGCCGGGCCCTGCCCCGGGTGGGCTTCCGCATCCTGGTCCGCGCGGGGCTCTTCATCTCCGCCCTGGCAGCGGCCGCGCTGGCCATCCTCCTCCGCCCCGGGGCGAGCCTCCGGGTGCCGCAGGCGTTGACCGCCTTGTTCGGGGTGGGCCTGGGCCTCGCCAACACCGCGCTGCTCATCGCCGTGCAGACCAGCGTGGAGTGGAGGCAGCGCGGGGTGGCCACCGCCAGCACCATGTTCGCCCGCACCATCGGCGGGACCCTGGCCGTGGGCGTGTTGGGAGCGGTGCTCTCCGCGGCCCTGTTGCGCGACGGGACCATCCCCGAGGACGCGGCCGATCAGCTTCTCGGGCCCACGCGCGGGGCCGGGCTCGGAGCGGCGGTGGTCCGCGCGCTTTCGGCCTCCCTGCAGGCAGGGCTGGGGAGCGTGTTCTGGACCATCGCCGCCATCGCCCTGGCGGCAGCCGTGACCAGCCTGTTCTTCCCCCACCTTCCCATCGGCGCCGCCCCTTTGCTGAGCGATTCGGGCGCCCCGGTTGACACCGGCGCCCCAGGGCGATAGCTGGAAACGCCCGCTTCTTCCCCCTCGAAGGAGACAGCATGAAGACGACCTCCATCGCTTTCGCCCTCGCCCTCGGTCTCGGCACCGCCGCCTTCGCCGAAATGAAGACCGAGACCCTCAAGGTGAGCGGCTGGAAGTGCGAGAAGTGCCCGGCGAAGACCGAGGCCAAGCTGAAGGCCGTGAACGGCGTGCAGTCGGCCTCCGCCGACCGCGAGAAGGGCCAGGTCACGGTCAAGTACGACGACGCCAAGGCCAAGCACGCGGATCTGGAGAAGGCGGTCGCCGACTCCGGCTTCGCCGTTGCGAAGTAAGAAAGGGCGTCAACGCGCCACCGCCCTCCGCCGGGTCGGGTGCGCTCGCGCTTCCAGGGTTCCTTGCACCGGCCCGCGCATGTGGGCCGGTGCTTGTCCTTGCGCCTTCAGCAGGGGCGCGAGGGTGCCGAGTTGCAAGAGGGTGAAGGCGGCGATCAGCACCCAGGCGGCGATGAGGAGCGCCGGGCGGAGCCAGAGGTCGAGGTTCTTCACGGCGGCCATCCTTTTCCCCGCACCCCCTGACCGGTGGCGGCCGGCCTCGAGGATGCGGTGGAGATGGTTTGCACCGGCCTCGCAGGTCCGGCAACCGCGATCGGCAGGCCCCCGGCACTTGAGATCCTCAGAGGATCGGATGATCCTTTCCGGATCATGCCGGAAAGCGAGCCGGGAAGGCTCAGCGCCATCCAGAGGACGGCCAGGCTGATCGCCGCGCTGCTCCCCGGCCGGGAGCTGACGCGCGGCGAGATCGCCGCCCTGCTGGGCGTGCGGCTGGCGGCCGCCGACCGCCAGCTGGAGGCGATCGGCCGCCACGTGCCCCTGGTGCGGGAGAGGAGGCGCGGGCGGCTGTACGTCCGCATCGATCGTTCCAAGGTGGCGGGCGGGGCGGAGCGGATCCCCATCGCCACCACCATCGCCGCCTGCGTGGGCGCCAGCCTGGCGAAGCTCTTCGAGGGCACCAACTACGAGAAGGGCATGCACGACCTGGTGCAGTACGTGAGCCGCGACGCCCTCCACCCCGAGCGCTTCCAGGACTCGCGGCGGCAGTTCGTCTTCCTCGTCCGCGGCGGGGAGAAGGCGCTGCCCGAGAAGGAGGAACTGTTGGAGGAGGTGGTGGACGCGCTGCAGCGCAGGCGCGGCCTGCAGATCCGCTACCGCGCCTTCGACGGCAGCCGGCGGTCGCTGCGCATCGAGCCGCTCTCCCTGGCCCTCTACGACCACCAGCTCTACGTGATCGGCCGGCCCCGAGGCGGGCAGCCCCACCCCTTCCGCTTCTCCCGCATCGACGCCGCCGAGGTGACGGGCGGCCCCTTCCCCTACCCGGACAAGAACGGCTACGACCCGCAGCGCGTCTTCGCCGACAGCTTCGGCATCTTCGTGGAGGAGAAGTACGCCATCGAGGAGATCGAGGTGAGCCTCACCCGCCGCTGGGCGCCCTTCGTGCAGAGCCACCGCTGGCACCGCTCGCAGGAGTCGTTCGTGCGTTCGGGCCGCATCCACGTGCGCCTGCGGGTCCGCCTCTGCCCGGAAGTGATCCAGTGGATCCTGGGCTTCGGCCCGGACGCGAAGGTGGTGCAGCCTCCGGCGCTGCGCCGCCGCATCGCCAGCCTGGCGGCGCAGATGGCCCGGGTGCACGGCGCTGCTGCCCGGCCCCGGCCGTGAGCTACTTCGCCGCCGCGGGCCACCAGCGCCAGGTGCAGGTGTGCAGGGCGGTGTCGGCGCTGGTGGTCTCCATCGCGCCGGGAAGCTGCTGGAGGACGGTGCCGTCAGCGCCCATCGCCAGGTCCTTGGTGTCGCAGTTGCCCGCGGCGATTGCGTAGTCGCGCTGGCCGCAGGAGGTGCCGTCGGGCGCCACCACCTCCACCCGCTGGCTGCAAGCCACGCCTTTCGCTCCCAGCGGCAGCACGGCGTAGGCGTGGCCGCCGCGCGCGATCTGCAGCCGCGTGTCCGCCCGCGCCTTCATCCAGTCCGGCGCCGGCTGCGTCGAGGTGGAACCGCCGGAGACGATCACCAGCGCCCGGGAATGCGCGGGCCCCGCATCCATCCGGCGCACGAGCAGCCCGCCGCCGATCAGGGCGGTGGTCTCGAACCAGGTGGAGGACCCGGGAGAGAAGCCGGTGAGGAGGGTGAACTCGCCGGTGAGGGCGCTGCCGTCCTTCTCGAACCACTGCGCGGAGATTTCGCCGCCGGCCGGACCGGCGGTGATCACCAGGGAGCGGCCGAGGAGATCGACCCCCAGACCGAACACCGCACCCGATGAAGCGAGCGCCTTCGGTCCCCAGCGCACCGCGCCCGACGTTCCCCCGCCCTCGAACATCACGGCCGCGTGCACGACCGGATCCGAGGCTCCCATCGCCAGGTCGCCCGCCAAGAACACGCCGCCGTCCGGATCCGCCACGGCGGGCAGGTTGTTCTGGCCCGAGTGGTTGGCGAGGGTCGCCACGCCGGTCTTCTTCCCGGCGGAGTCGAAGTCAGTCAGCATCTGGCCGAACTTGACGGCCTCGTCCGGGCCCAGGTAGGGCCTCCCGTTCACCACCGAAACGCCCTGGGGTTGCTCGAGGGGGAAGCCGAACAGCGTGGTGGTGGTCGAGCTGAGGAGCTTTCCGGAGGCGTCGACGATGTAGACGGCGTCGGCATGAGCCCCGTTCACCACCAGGCCAAGCGTTCCGGCGCCATCGCCCGCCGCGCCGCCGCAGGACGCGGGCAGGCTGCTGGAGCCCGGCTGGTAGACGTACTGCATCATCGACGGAGCGTCCGGAGCCGCGATGCCGGCGCAGCTCGCCGTGGCTGGCGGCGACTTCAGCTCGAAGTCCACCCAGACGGTGGCATCCCCGCTGGCGCTGAAAGAGCAGCTGGCGGGGCCGCTGCAGGAGCCGCCCCAGCCCATGAAGCTCGAGCTGCCGTCGGGCTGGGCGGCGAGGGAGACGCTGGTCCCCTGGGCTACCGTCATGCCGCAGGTCCCGGGGCAATCGATGCCGGGCGGGCTGGAGGTGACGCGGCCTCCTCCCTTGCCCACGGGGTTGACGGTGATGCGCGCCGTGCCGGCGGGAATGGCGGTGAAGCTGGCCGTCACGTCCCGGTCCATGTCCAGCGTCAGCGTGCAGGAGGCGGTGCCGCTGCACGCGCCTTGCCAGCCGGCGAAGCTGGATCCGGCCGCGGCGGTGGCGGTGAGGACGACGCTCGCGCCCGCGGTGACGTTCTGCGTGCAGGAGCCATTGCAGTCGAAAGGCGGCGTCGCCGAGTGCACCGCTCCCGCGCCGTCGCCCGCGAAGTGGATGGCGAGCACGTGCGCCGTCGTACCGCCTACCGAGCCGCCACCGCCGGTGTTGGGACCGCTCGACGATCCGCCGCAGCCGATGAGAGTTGCCGCAAGGAAGCCCGCCCACACCGTCGCCCTCATTCCGATCTCCCTGTCGCCCGCTCAGGGGCAGCACCCCGAAGGTCGATATGCGGACGAAAGGGGGCAACAGCCGGCCGGGCGGGCGTCAGCTGATGGCAGGCCGTCGCAGAGCTGATGGGGTAACTCGACGCCCTGCATCGGGCGGCGGGGGCCGGATGCCGATTGGCGTAAGATGCCGCCCCCGTGTCCAGCGAACGCGCCAGGGTCATCCTCGAGCAGATGGGAGCGCGGCGGCTGGACGAGGGCGCCGGCGAGACGCTGGTGTCCCTCAATCCCGCGAGCGGGGAGCGTTTGGGGGGCGTGCGCGCCGTGACTCGCGCCGATTACGACGCGCGCTTGGAACAGGCGCTGGCGAGATTCGCGGAGTGGAGGCTCCGGCCGGCGCCCAAGCGAGGCGAGGTGGTCCGGGCCCTGGGAGAAAGGCTGCGGGCGCACAAGGCCGCCCTCGGCGAGCTGGTCTCGCTGGAGGCGGGGAAGATCCGCGCCGAGGGGCTGGGAGAAGTGCAGGAGATGATCGACATCTGCGACTTCGCCGTCGGCCTCTCCCGCCAGCTCCACGGGCTGACCATCGCCTCCGAGCGGCCCGAGCACCGGCTGATGGAGCAGTGGCACCCGCTGGGCGCGGTGGGGATCGTCACCGCCTTCAACTTCCCGGTGGCCGTCTGGTCGTGGAACGCCGCGCTGGCGGCGGTGTGCGGCGACGTCTGCTTGTGGAAGCCGTCGCCCCTGACGCCGCTCTGCGGCGCGGCGGTGCAGGCGCTCTGCGACCAGGTGTCCGCGGAGCACGATGCCCGGGGCGTCTTCGGCCTGCTGCCGGGCGGGCCGGAGGCCGGCGGCTGGCTCTGCGACGACCCCCGGGTGCCGCTGATCTCCTTCACCGGCTCCATCGCCGTGGGCAAGACGGTGGCGGCGCGGGTGGCGGGCCGGCTGGGGCGCGCCATCCTCGAGCTGGGCGGGAACAACGGGGTGATCGTCCTCGACGACGCCGATCCCGACCTGGCCGTGCGGGCCATCACCTTCGGCGCGGTGGGGACCGCGGGGCAGCGGTGCACCAGCACCCGGCGGCTGTTCGTGCAGCGCGGGATCGCCAAGGCGCTCGTCGAGCGGCTGACCGCGGCGTACCGGAGCGTGCGCATCGGCGATCCCCTGGAGGACGGGGTGCTGATGGGGCCGCTGATCACGCCCGCCGCGGTCGATCGCTACCGGGCGGCGCTGGCGGCGGCGGCGAAGCAGGGCGGCCGGCTGGTCTGCGGGGGCCGCGTCCTCGACCGCCCGGGGAACTTCGTCGAGCCGGCCATCGTGCTGGCTCCCCGGCAGGAGGAGTTTCCCATCGCCTGGGAGGAGACCTTCGCGCCCATCCTCTACCTCTTCGAGGTGGACGGCCTGGAGGAGGCGCTGCGCGCGCACAACGCCGTCCCCCAGGGCCTCTCCAGCGCCATCTTCACCGACAGCCTCCGCTCGGCGGAGCGCTTCCTCTCCGCCGCCGGCTCCGACTGTGGCATCGCCAACGTGAACGCCGGCACCAGCGGGGCGGAGATCGGCGGCGCCTTCGGGGGAGAGAAGGAGACCGGGGGCGGCCGCGAGTCGGGGTCCGACGCCTGGAAGGCGTACATGCGGCGGCAGACCTCGACCATCAACCGGGGCCGCGACCTGCCGCTCGCGCAGGGCATCACTTTTACCTGAGCCTCAGCGCGCCGCCATCTCCACCCCCGGCCGCACCTCGCGGCCGCCGTGGAAGATGGAGACGAGCTTCCTGGTGTTGCGGATGTCCTGCAGCGGATCCTCCGCCAGCACCAGGAGGTCCGCGCGCTTGCCCTTCTCCAGCGTGCCCCGGTCCTTGAGCCCGAGCATGGCCGCGCTCCCGCGCGTGGCCGCGACCAGCGCCTGCATGGGCGTCAGGCCGGCCTTGACCAGGAGCTCAAGCTCCCGGTGCTCCGCCCAGCCTGGAATGCGCAGCGGGTTCGCGCCCGAGTCGGTGCCGAAGGCGATGTGCACCCCCGCCTTCTGCAGCGCCACGACGTTGTGCCTGCCGTTCTTCGCGGCCTCGCGGACCTTGGGCATGTTGGGATCGGCCTTCGCCTTGTCGCGCCACTCCGGCGAGCGGAAGCGGGCGATCACCTCGGGCGACAGGGCGCCGGCGAGGAAGGGATCGTCGAGCAGGGTGGGATCGTCGAGGAAGTCGAAGAAGGACTGGTCCACGTCCAGGGTGGCGACGTAGTACGTCCCCTGCTTCTTCATCTGCCCGATCAGCGCCGCGTCCACCGGCTGGTCGCGGATGCTGTGGGCCAGCGCGTCCACCCCGTCCGCGATCAGCGACCTGGCGTCCGCCAGGTAGAAGATGTGGGAGGCGACGCGGAGCTTGTCCTTGTGCGCCTCGGCGATGGCGGCCTTGTAGACGGCCGGATCCATCTTGGGGAACTTCCCGAAGATGTCGTCCACCCAGAGCTTGAGGTAGTCGGCGTGGTGCGAGGCGGTCTCGCGCACGTCGGCCACCGCCTCCTCCACCGTCTTCGGCCGGTAGCACTGGTCGGGCGCCACCGGGACGGGCGGGGCGGCGTCGGGCACGCCGATTCCGCGGCCCGCCAGGAAGAGCGACGCCCCGGGCAGGTTGCCCGCCCGCTGCTCGTCGCGCACCTCGTAGCCCAGGTCGCGGTTGAGGCCCAGCGAGAGCACCGAGGTCACGCCGTACTGCTCGTAGAGCACCAGTTGGGCCTGCACGTTCTCCTTGGTGTAGCCGTCGGCCTTGTTCTGCCCGTTCACCACCAGGCCCGCGTGGCCATGCGCGTTGATCAGGCCGGGCATCACCGTGCGCCCCTTGGCGTGGATCACCCGCGCGCCCTGGGGGACCTTCACCTTGCCTTCCGCTCCCACCGCGGCGATGCGATCGCCGTCGATCACCAGCACCGCGTTGGCCACCGGCGCCCGGCCGGTCCCGTCGATCAGCCGCGCGCCTTTGAGGACCACCACTTCCGCGAAGGACGGGGAGGCGATCGCCGCGAGGGCGGCGAGGATCATCCATCTCATGGGCTTCCTCCTGGCAGGGTCGCCGGTCGCATAGCACCGCGCCGCCCCCGGGATCGAGAGGGCGGCTCCGACCCTGGTCGGATCCGGGCGGGAGGGGCGATTTGATTGCCCAGCGGTGTACCCTCCGGGCCGTGGCGGCGACCCAGGGGCGCATCCGCGCGATCGACTGGCTGCGCGGGCTGGCCGTCCTCTTCATGATCCAGACCCACGCGCTGGGGCTCTTGCGCCCGGAACTGCGGGAGGGGAGAGCCTTCGCCGCCCTGCAGTGGATCGACGGCCTGGTGGCGCCCTCGTTCATCCTCGCCGCCGGCTTCTCCATGGCCTTGACCCAGGTGCGCGCCGCCACGGGGCCCCAGGCGGCGGAGGCGCGCCGCCGCCGGGTGCGCAGGACCCTGCGCCGCCTGGGCGAGGTGCTGGCGGTGGGCGTGCTGGTGAACTGGATGTGGTTCCCCATCTTCCGCGAGCCGCGCTGGATCGTGCGCATGGACATCCTGCCCTGCATCGGGGTGGCGCTCTCGATCGCCTTGCCCATCCTCTTCGCCCTCGCCTCCAGGCCGGCGGCGATGCGCTGGACGGCGCTCTTGCTCGCGGCCCTCGCCTTCGGCCTGGCCCCCCTGGCCGAGACGCTCGGCCCGCCCTGGGACCGCTTCCTCAACCAGCGCGCCGATGCCGTGTTTCCCCTCCTTCCCTGGAGCGGCTACGTGTACCTGGGGGCCGCCATCGGATCGGCGGCGGCGGAGAAGGGCGCCAAGGGCACCGCCCTCTGGCTCCTGGGGCTGGCGGGAGCGGGCGCCGCCCTCTGGATCGCCACTCCCTGGCTCGCCTCGGCCTACCCGCCGCACCAGTTCTGGGTGACCAATCCCGCCAACTCCGCGCGCCGCTGGACGCAGATCTGCCTGCTCGCGCTCGGCCTGCTGGCGCTGGAGCGGATGGCGCAAGCGAGCAGCCGGCGCCCGGCCTTCGTCCGGTTCGTGGAGGTGTTCGGCACCTCGTCCTTGGCCGGCTATTTCTTCCACGAGGCGCTGCTCTTCTACCGGGTCTTCGGCTTCTCCTTCGAGTCGCGCTGGGGAAAGTCGTGCACCTGGGGGCGGTACGCGGCCCTGCTCCTGCCGCTGGTCGCCTGCACGTTCCTGCTCACCTGGCTGACCGACCGGCTCTACCAGCGCGCCGACCGGGCCCTCTCCGCCGCCCCGAAGCTGGCGCACGCTCCCGGGCATGGCTAAGACTGCGGCCATGGCCACCACGCTCACCCTCTTCACCGATTTCGTCTGACCGTTCTGCTTCGTCGCGGAGCGCAGCAGCCTGGTCAGGCTGCAGAAAGAGTACGAGATCGCCCTCGACTGGCACGGCTACGAGCTGCACCCGCAGACGCCCGAGGGCGGGATGGCGCTGGCCGACAAGTTCGGCGGCAAGGAGCGGGTGGCCGCGATGCACGCCCGCCTGCTGCGCTTCGCCGAGGGGTTCGGGATCACCGACATGAAGATGCGGGACCGCTCGCCCAACACCCGGCGGGCGCTGGCCATCGCCGAGCACGCGCGCGACCTGGGGCGCCTCGAGCCCTGGCGGCAGCTGGCGATGGACGCGCACTGGCGGCGGGGGCTGGATCTGGAGTCCGACGCCGATCTGCGGGCGCTGGCGGTCGAAGCGGGCCTCGATCCGGAGGTTGCGCTCCTCGCTTCCCGCGAGCGGAAGTTCCTCGACCGCATCGACGAGAAGCGGGCCCAGGCCGAAGACCTGGGCATCACCGGCATCCCTACCTTCGTGATCGGGAACCAGGGAGTGGTGGGCTGCCAGCCCTACCCGGTGCTCGCCCGCTTCGTCGAAGAGGCCGGCGCGCGCAAGCGCTGACGTGTCCGCCGCAAGGCGGCGCGGCCGCCCGGCGATTGCGGACCGGGCCGCCGCGGCGTAAACGCATCCTGCCATGATCGAGCACATCAGCCTCCGCTGCCGCGACTCCCGGGCCAGCCGGCGCTTCTACGACAAGGCGCTCGGGCCGCTCGGCTACCGGATGGACCGCAAGTACGGAGACGCTTTCGGCTTCATCCAGGGTGGCCGCCACGACTTCTGGGTGACCAGAGGCAAGGTGGGCACCCCCACGCACGTCGCCTTCCACGCCCAGGACACCTCGGCGGTCGACGCCTTCTACCGGGCGGCCCTGGCCGCCGGGGGCAAGGACAACGGCCCGCCGGGAGTCCGCAAGGACTACGGCTACGCCGCCTTCGTCCTCGATCCCGACGGCCACAACGTGGAAGCGGTGATCTGGAAGGAAGAGATGAAGCCCACCCGCAGGGTGCGCAAGGCGCCGGCCGGGCGCCGCAAGACGCGACGGTCTTGACGGCGGGCCGTCCCTGCCGGACTGTGGATCCGGAGGCAGGCCATGGAAGCACACCGGCCCGAGGACGTTCCGCACCGTGCGCCGATCGAGCGCGCCATCAGCGACGAGGACATCCGCGCGCTGGGACTGGGCCCGGCGATCAGCGTGCGCGGGGACACCAGCCTCTACGACACCGTGCAGACGCTGCAGCGCGAGCACATCGGGTGCGTGCTGGTGACCGACGAGCAGGGAAAGCTGGTGGGCATCTTCACCGAGCGGGACCTGCTGGCGAAGGTGGCGCTGCGCTCCCTGGACTGGAAGGCGGAGCGGGTGGCGGACTACATGACCCGCGACCCGGAGACCCTGCACCCGGAGGACCGGATCGCCTGGGCCCTGAAGCTGATGCACATCGGCGGGTACCGCCACGTGCCGCTCACCGACGCGGCGGGGCGGCCGGTGGGAGTGGTCTCCATCAAGGACATCGTGGATTTCATCGTCGACCTCTTCCCTTCGCCGGTGCTGAACCTGCCGCCCGACCCGCACCGCAAGGTGTGGGCGGAGGACGAGTCGGGCGGGGAAGGGTGACCGCGCTTCCGCTCAAAGGGCGCCGCGGGCGCGCAGGGCGGCGACCTCCGCGGGCGCCATTCCCAGGATCCGGGTGAGGACCTCATCGGTGTGCTGGCCGAGCGCCGGCGGGGGCGCCAGCGGAAGATCCGGCGCCTCGGAGAGGCGGATGGGCGAGCGCACCACGGGTACGTTCCCGGCCTGCGCCCGCAGGCCGCGCTGGACGACCTGGGGATCGGCGAAGACCTGGGCCAGGTCGTTGATCGGGCCGCAGGGGACGGTGGCGGCCTCCAGCGCCTCGATCCATTCCCGGCTGGTGCGGCGGGCGATGACCTTCGCCAGAAGCGGGATCAGCTCCTCGCGGTTCTGCACCCTCGCCGCGTTGCTGGCGAAGCGCGCTTCGGCGGCCAGATCCGGGCAGCCGGCCGCGGCGCAGAGGCGGCGGAACTGGCCGTCGTTGCCCACCGCCACGATCACGTAGCCGTCGCTGGTGGCGAAGGCCTGGTAGGGGACGATGCTGGGGTGGGCGTTGCCCAGGCGCGCGGGCGCGATCCCCGTGGCCAGGTAGCCCTGGGCCTGGTTGGCGAGCATCGCCACCTGCACGTCGAGGAGCGCCAGGTCGACGTGCTGCCCGCGGCCGGTGCGCTCGCGGGAGGCGAGCGCGGCGAGGATGGCGGTCGAGGCGTACATGCCGGTGAGGATGTCCGCCACCGCCACCCCGGTCTTCATCGGCTCGCCTCCCGGGTCGCCGGTGATGCTCATCAGGCCGCCC